>JAXDHC010000064.1:0-24643 GCA_034664705.1 Solirubrobacteraceae bacterium | reverse complement strand
GAGGCGCGCTACCGCCCGACGGGCCCGGCCGCGCCGGCCGAACCCGGGACGCTCGACCACTGGCTCGTCGAGCGCTACTGCCTCTACACGCGCGACCGGCGCCGCCGCGTGCTCACCGCCGACATCCACCATCCGCCCTGGCCGCTGCGACCCGCCGAGGCCGACATCCGCGTCAACACGATGGCCGAGCCGATCGGGGTCGCGCTCGGCGAGCCGCCGCTGCTGCACTACGCGCGCCGCCAGGACGTGGTGTTCTGGCCGCCGGGAGAGGTCGAGGGCTGACATGCACGACGCGATCGTGATCGGCGCAGGGCCGAACGGCCTCGTGGCCGCCAACGTGCTGGCCGACCGCGGCTGGGACGTCCTCGTCCTCGAGGCGGCGCCCGAGCCGGGCGGCGGCGTGCGCACCGCCGAGCTCACGCAGCCGGGCTTCCGCCACGACCTGTTCAGCGCCTTCTACCCGTTCGTCGTCGCCTCGCCGGCGTTCCGCGCGCTCGACCTCCCGTCCTACGGGCTGCGCTGGTGTCACGGCGACTTCGCCGTCGCCCACCCGGCGCAGGACGGCACGTGCGTCGTGCTCTCGCCCCGGATCGAGGAGACGATGGCCTCGCTCGACGCGTTCGCGCCCGGCGACGGCGAGGCGTGGCGGCGCCTGTACGGCCTGTGGGAGCGCGTCGGCGAGCACATCGTCGCGTCGCTCACGACGCCGATGCCGCCGGTCCGGCCGGGCCTGCGCATCGCCGCCGAGCTGCGCGGGGACCTCGTGCGGTTCGCCCGGATGCTCTCGCTGCCCATGCGGCGTCTCGCCGAGGAGGAGTTCCGCGGCGACGGCGGGGCGAGGCTGCTCGCCGGGAACGCCGCGCACGCCGACCTGTCGCCCGAGGTGCCGCCGTCGGGCGCGTTCGGCTGGCTGCTCGCCTGCCTCGGCCAGGAGCACGGGTTCCCGACGCCGCGCGGGGGCGCCGGCGAGCTGACCGCCGCGCTCGTGCGCCGCCTGCGCGCGAAGGGCGGGGCGCTGCGCTGCGACGCGCCCGTGGCCCGCGTGATCGTCCGCGACCGCGTCGCCGTCGGCGTGGAGCTGGCCGGCGGGGAGCGCATCGACGCGACGCGGGCCGTGCTCGCCGACGTCGCGGCGCCGGTGCTCTACGGCGCGATGGTGGGCGAGGAGCACCTGCCGGCGCGGACGGTCCAGGACATGCGGCGCTTCCAGTACGACTGGGCCACCGTGAAGGTCGACTGGGCGCTCGGGGCCCCGATCCCGTGGGAGGCCGGCGACGCGCGCCGCGCCGGCGTCGTCCACGTCGCCGACGACGTCGACGAGCTGACGGTCGGGGCCGGCCAGGTGGTCCGCGGCCTGCTCCCCGCCAGGCCGTTCCTCGTCATGGGGCAGTACAGCATGGTCGACGCCACCCGCTCGCCGCCGGGGACGGAGACCGCGTGGGCCTACACGCACGTGCCCCGCGCGGTCCGCGGCGACGCCGGCGGCGACCTCACCGGCGCGTGGGACGCGCGCGAGGCGGAGGCGTTCGCCGAGCGCATCGAGGACCGCATCGAGCTTCTGGCGCCCGGGTTCCGCGACCTCATCCGCGACCGCCACATCCTCGTCCCGGCGCGCTTCCAGGAGCTCGATCGCAACCTCGACCTCGGCTCCATGCACGCCGGCACCGCTCAGCTGCACCAGCAGGCGATCTTCCGCCCGACGCCGGGCTTCGGACGGCCCGAGACGCCGATCGCCCGCCTGTACCTGGCCTCGGCGTCGGCCCATCCGGGCGGCGGCGTGCACGGCGGGCCGGGGGCCAACGCCGCCCGCGTCGCGCTCAACGCCCAGCGGCGCCGGGCGCTGGCGGCGCCCGCTGCGCTGGCGCGCGCCAGGCGCCGGTCCTGAACGCCGTGGGGAGTGTTCGCGCTCAACGTCGCCGCGGGCGGTGACCGCCGCGGCGGGTAGCGCGGTGGCATGGAACGCGAACAGCAGGAGCGCTTCGCCGAGGCCGTCGAGCGCAAGAAGGCGGAGGCGAAGGCGCGCTCGGAGCAGGCGCCCGACGTCACCGGCGCGCCGGGGTCGCCCGTCAGCGAGGAGGTCCAGGCGTCCGAGGTCGAGACGGGCCGCCCGCAGGACGCCTACGACGTCCGCGCCAAGAACTCGCGGAAGGGGCACGTCACCGCGGACAACTGGAACCAGTAGCGACGCGGCCCGTCGGCCGCGCGGGCCCGGTCGCTCAGCCCGCGGGCCGGCGCGCGTCGCGGATGAACCGCACGACCTCGCGCGTGGCGCTCAGCCCCGACGGGTTGTCGTCGGGCAGTGGCGGGCCGGCGCCCGGCCAGCCGTGGTCGGTGCCGGAGAGGCGCAGCAGCTCGACGCGCGTGCCCGCGGCGCAGGCGCGGTAGGTGAAGCGCGTCACGAGCGGGCGCGGCGTGCTCGTGCGCGGCGGTGTCGAGCAGCCGTCGCGGCGCGCCCAGCGGGCCGTGTAGCGCGGCACGTTGCCCTTGCGGTCGGGGCGCTTGCCGTTGAACGGCACGACGGTGTCGGCCGTCCCGTGGATGGCGAGGAACGAGCCGCGGGCGCTCGCCGGACAGGGGTCGAGCGCCCGGTAGCCCGCGGCGACCGGCACGACCGCGGCGAAGCGGCCCGGCAGCTCGCACGCCATGCGCGCCGAGAACCCGGCGCCGTTCGACACGCCCGTGATCGAGACGCGGTTCGCGTCGAAGCAGCCGGTCGCCATCTGCCGGTCGAGCAGGGCCGTGACGTCGGTGACGTCGGACGTGCCCTGGGCGTCGTTGAGCGGCCAGAAGCCACTGCCCGCCGACGTGGGGTAGAGGACCCCGAAGCCCGCGCGGTTCGCCGCCGTCCCGACCCCGAGCCGATCGGTCGGGTCCCCGCGCCCGCCGGGGATGACGACGATCAACAGCGGCGTCGCTCCGGCCGGGGCACCCGACGGCATCCGCAGCAGCCCGCCCTCGACCTCGCGTAGGCCGGCGGGCGCACATGAGGCCTGCGCCTGCGCCTGCGTCGTGGCGGCGGCCGGGGCCGCCGCAGCCGTGGAGGGCGACCGGCCGGAGCGCTCGCCCTGACCGCCGCACGCGCCCACGAGGAGCGCGACTCCGGCGGCGAGCGCGGCACGACGCGGCGCGGGGACGGTCACGCGGCCAGCGTAGACCGCGCGGCGTCAGCGGGGCGTCAACTGCGACGCGATGCGCCAGCCGGGTCCGCATCCGAGGATGCGGTCCCGGCATGACGCTACGGCCGGGGGCCTCCGGTGAAGAAGGCCACGGGATCTACCGGTCGTTGTCGTCGGCGTCGTACATGGTCTCCCGCGGACTGGGGCAGACGTCGAGGACTTCGGGGAGTGGGAACGGGCGCGCGACCTGCGGGACCGTCGCGGCCCTGGTTCCGAACTACCCCAAGCGTGGCCGGTGAGCAAAGGATCGGTTGCTGTGTCGGCGCGCGGAGCGCCGGGCGACGCGGGGCCGGTCTGGCGCCGCGTCACCGTTGGACGGTGACCGGGACTCCGGCGCCGATGCGTCGTGCCAGCCACGTGATGGCGCGGGGGCTGAGCCGGACGCAGCCGTGCGAGGCCGCGGTCCCGAGCGCACCCGAGAGGTGGTCGGTCCCGTGGAGCGCGATCTGGCCCGGCCCGCCGTTGAACTCCTGCAGGACGCGCGATCGCGCGCTGGTCGCCAGGGCGAAGGGCCCGCCGGCGGCGCCCGGCGAGAGTCGGAGCGCCTCCTCGATGAAGAACGCACCGGTGGGCGTCGGCGTCGCGGGCTTGCCCACGATCGCGCGGAACCGGCGTTCGGCGCGGCCGTCGTGGTGCACCGTGACCCGGCGGGCGGAGAGGTCGATGGTGATGTGCCAGGCAGTGGAGGCGCGCCGGGTGCGGTCGGCGGGGATCCAGCCGGTGTGCCCGCTGGGCCGCCCGGGAAGGCGGACGTGCAGCCATGAGCTGCCGTCGCTGCCGATGCGCCGGCCGAGCACCGGGAGCACGGTTCGCACGCTCGTCAGCGGCCGCCGGGCGCCGACCCGCCGGATCCGGCGCGCGGTGACCTTCGGCGCGGTGCGGGCGACGTGATCGTGCAGCAGCACCACCAGGGGCTGGCTCGCGGCCACGCCGGAGCCCGCGGCGCCGGCCGGAGCGGCGAGGAGCCAGCCGCTGCCGGCGAGGAGGAGCGCCACCGCCGACGCCGACACCCCCCGGCGAAGGCCGGGGGGTGTCGGGACGTCGCGGGGGGCGTGGCTCATCCGGCGAACTTCGACGGGCCGTTGCGCGGGTTGAGCACTGCGGCCGCGCAGGCGCGGTACTTCAGCGTCAGGGTCCTGGCGCGGGTGGTGTCCTTGAACGTGACGCGCGCCGTGACCTTGTGCGCGCCGGGGAGCGCCCGCACGCTCACCTGGAACGGCGACCTGACGCGGCTGCGGATGCGCCTGCCGTCGAGGCTGAAGACGACGCGCGCGATCATGCGACCGCGGACGGCGGCGCGGAAGCCGGCGGTGCAGCCACCGGGCGGCGTCGCCCGCAGCGGCGTCCCCCCGCGGATCGAGGTGCGCCGCAGGAGCGCCGTGCCGTTGCGGCCCGGGAGCCTCGCCTCAGTGCCGGGTCGGCGCTGGGTGGCGCCCGCGGGCGGCCCACCGCCGCTCGTCGTCGTCGTGGTCGGCGCCGTGGTGCCGGGCGTCGTCGTGCCGGGCGTGGTCGCCGTCGTGGGGGCGGTGGCACACGTGGACGCGGTGAGCACGTTGTTGATCAGGCTGACCTGGCCGTTGCGGGCGAGCACGCGACCGACGACGGTCGCCGCGTTGTTCAGCGAGATCGACGCGAGCGCCATCAGGTTGCCCTGGAAGGCCGTGGTGCTGCCCAGGGTCGCGGAGGTACCGACCTGCCAGAACACGTTGCACGGGGAGGCGCCGTTGATCAGCACCACCGAGCTGGCCGATGCGGTGGTCAGCGCCGAGGCCACCTGGAAGACGAACTGGGCGTTGGGGTCGCCCTGGGCGTCGAGCGTGAGAGCACCGGTGAGCTGCGCGCTGGACGTGTACCGATAGGCACCGGTGGTCAGCGTCCGGTTGCCGAGGTCCGTGCCGGACAGGTCCGCCGTCAGCGGCTGCGCCGCCGCGACGTCGTAGGCGACCGTGAGGTCGGCCTGCGCCTGGTTGGCGACGGCGTCGTTGGCATGTGTGGCTCCGTTGACCACGGCCGGGAGGCCGAAGCCGGGGAGCGCCGTCCCGGGGGCGACGCCGAGATCGCCGTTGAGCACGGACGGACCGGTGTTCGTCACGGTGGCGCCGCCGAGCACCACGAAGGGAGCGACGGTGGCCAGGTTCACGGGCGCGGCCTGCGCGGCGACCGGAACGGCGACGAGCGCGAGGCCCACGGCGGCGAGCGCGATGCCTGCGCGCCTGACGCGCACGAGATGGGGGGTGGGGCGGGACATGATCGTCCTCCCTTATGGGCGAGCAGCCCGTCCGACGTTTCCTGCGGCCGCCACGGACCGCTCATGCGAGCGGTCGGCACGGTGGCGCCCTTCGGTGGCCCGGCGGACTCCGGTGGAGTCCCCTGACTCTGAGGACGCGCCTCGCGACGAGGGTGTCCTGAGTGAGAAGGGCTGCTCTGGTGTCCGAGTCGTATCGGCGCCGCGATGGCGTGCCTTGAAGATCACGCGCCGGGGCTGGACGAACGGTGCGTCGTGCACGACGAACGGTGTGGTCGAACACGCGCTCGTTGCCCTCGCGCGCTACGAGATGCCCGCGGCCCTCACTCCGCGCTCGACGGCGCCCACAGGTTGATCCCGGCGTCGACCGCGTGCCGGTCGATCGCCTCGAGCTCGTCGTCGGTGAACGGCAGCCGCTCGAGGGCCGCGACGTTCTCCTCGAGCTGACGGACGCTGCTGGCGCCGATCAGCGTCGAGGTGACCCGCGGGTCGCGCAGCGTCCACGCGAGCGCCATCTGGGCGAGCGACTGCCCGCGCTCCTGGGCGCGCTCGTTCAGCGCGCGCACGTGGGCGAGGTTCTGCTCGGAGAGCAGATCGGTGGACAGCGAGCTGTCGCGCGAGGCGCGCGAGCCCTCCGGCACGCCGCCGAGGTACTTGTCGGTGAGCATCCCCTGGGCGAGCGGCGAGAAGACGATGCAGCCGATGCCCTCCTCGCCGAGGACGTCGAGGAGATCGGGCTCGATCCAGCGGTTCAGCAGCGAGTACGAGGGCTGGTGGATCACGAGCGGCGTGCCGAGCTCGCGCAGGATCCGCGCGGCCTCGGCGGTGCGCGCGGCCGAGTACGACGAGATCCCGACGTACAGCGCCTTGCCCTGGCGCACCGCGGTGTCCAGCGCGCCCATCGTCTCCTCGAGCGGCGTGTCCGGGTCGAACCGGTGCGAGTAGAAGATGTCGACGTAGTCGAGACCCATGCGCTGGAGGCTCTGGTCGAGGCTCGAGAGCAGGTACTTGCGCGAGCCCCACTCGCCGTACGGGCCGGGCCACATGTCGTAGCCGGCCTTGGTGGAGATGACGAGCTCGTCGCGGTGGGGGCGCAGGTCGTCGGCGAGGATCTGCCCGAACGTCCGCTCCGCGGAGCCGTACGGCGGGCCGTAGTTGTTGGCGAGGTCGAAGTGCGTGATGCCGAGGTCGAACGCGCGGCGCACGATCGCGCGCGACGTCTCGATCGGGCGGTCGAAGCCGAAGTTGTGCCACAGGCCGAGCGAGATCTCGGGAAGCTTGAGGCCGCTGCGTCCGCTTCGGCGGTAGCGCATCGAGTCGTAGCGGTCCGGGGCCGGGACGTAGGTCATCGGGGGATTGTCGCCGCTCGGACCACCCTGGTTGCCCCGTCCTCGATACCGATATATCGTCGACTATCGTGATCGATCCGACGGAGAGGATGTCATGACCGCCATCCATGCGACGTGGGAGCGCCCCGTCCATTCCCATCGCCTGCTGCGAGCGGCCGCCGCGCTGCTCGCCATGGGCGGCCGCGCCCGGCGCCCCTTCGGCCCGCCCGGGCGGGGTCTCGGCGGGTTCGGCCCCGGCCGGCACATGTTCCCGCTGCCCGGCGGTGGGCCGTCGGGGCGCCGGCCCAAGGCGCGCCGCGGCGACGTCCGCACTGCCGCGCTGCTGCTGCTGGCCGAGGAGCCGCGCAACGGCTACGGGATCATGCAGGCGCTCGAGGAGCGCAGCGAGGGCATGTGGCGGCCGAGCCCCGGCTCGGTGTACCCCGCGCTGCAGCAGCTCGAGGACGAGGGGCTCGTCCGGTCCGCCGAGACGGATGGGCGCCGTCTCTTCCATCTGACCGACGCCGGTCGCGCGTATGTGGCCGAGCGCCCGGAGGGCCCCGCGCCGTGGGAGACGTTCACCGACACCCTGAGCGGCCAGGTCGTGGAGAACGGCGCGCTGATGCGTGACGTCGCCATGGCGTTCGCCCAGGTGATGCACGCGGGCAGCGAGACGCAGATCGCCGCGGCCGGGCGCGTGCTCGCCGACACGCGGCGCGCCCTGTACCGGATCCTCGCCGACGGCGACCCGGGGGACGAGGCGCGCGCGTGACCGTCGCCGAAGGGCACCGGACAGCGCCGGTCGCGACGCGCCCGCCCGCGGTGCGCGTGCGCGGCCTCGTGAAGCGCTACGGCGACATCGAGGCGATCAGCGGCATCGACTTCGATGTCGCGGCGGGGGAGACGTTCGGCTTCCTCGGGCCCAACGGGGCCGGCAAGACGACGACGATCGGCGTGCTCTGCACCCTCGTGCGCCCGACCGCCGGCAGCGCCACGGTGGCCGGCCACGACGTCGCGTCCGAGCGCGACGAGGTGCGCCGGAACATCGGCCTCGTCTTCCAGGACACGACGCTCGACGGCTACCTCACCGCCGAGCAGAACCTGCGCCTGCACGCCGAGCTGTACGGGGTGCCGCGGGCGGCGGTCGCCGACCGGATGCGCCAGGTCCTCGAGATGGTCGGCCTCTGGGAGCGCCGGCGCAGCCGCGTGGCGACGTTCTCGGGCGGCATGAAGCGCCGCCTCGAGATCGCGCGCGGGCTGCTGCACTCGCCGCGGGTCCTGTTCCTCGACGAGCCGACGATCGGCCTGGACCCGCAGACGCGCAGCTCGATCTGGCGCTACATCCGCGAGCTCAAGGACGCCGAGGACATCACGATCTTCCTCACCACGCACTACATGGACGAGGCGGAGTACTGCGACCGCATCGCGATCATGGACCAGGGCCGGATCATCGTGGTCGACACGCCGCCGGCGCTGAAGGCGAGCGTCGGGCGCGACCGCGTCCAGATCTCCACCGACGACGACGCGGCGGCGATCGCCGCGCTCGCGGAGCGCTTCGGGATCGAGGCGACGGTCGCCGAGGGGATGGTCACCTTCGCCGTGGAGGCGGGCGAGCAGTTCGTGCCGCGCCTGTTCGCCGAGCTCGGCGTGCCGATCCGCTCGGTGAGCGTCGCGCGGCCGTCGCTCGACGACGTCTTCATGTCCTACACGGGCACGACGATCCGCGACGCCGAGGCGTCGCGCGCCGAGCGCGCCCGGCCGATGGCCAGGATGATGGCGCGGTGAGCGCGACCGGCGGGACCACGGCGCCCGTCGCGCGCGTCCACGTCCCGGCGCGCAGCGTGCGCGGCGACCTGCGCGCGGTCAAGATCGTCTGGCAGCGCGAGCTCATCCGCTTCAGCCGCGACCGCGTGCGGATCGTCACGTCGCTGCTGCAGCCGCTGCTGTTCCTGTTCGTCCTCGGCGGCGGCCTGCAGCGCCTCGCGTCGGCCGGCACCCACGGCGTCGACCTGCGCACGTTCGTCTACCCGGGCGTGCTCGCGATGGCGGTGATGTTCACCGCGATCTTCTCGGCGGCGTCGATCGTGTGGGACCGCGAGTTCGGCTTCCTGCGCGAGATGCTCGTCGCGCCCGTGCGCCGCGGGTCGATCGTCCTGGGCAAGTGCCTCGGCGGCGCGACGGTGGCCGGCTTCCAGGGGATCGTCGTGCTCGCCCTGGCCGGCCTCGTCGGCGTGCCCTACGCGCCGCTGATGCTGCTCGAGCTGTTCGCGCTGCAGCTGCTGCTCGCGTTCTCGATCACGGCGTTCGGGGTCATGGCCGCGGCGCGCATCACCCAGATGCAGTCGTTCATGGCGCTGACGCAGATGCTCGTCATGCCGATGTTCTTCCTGTCGGGCGCGCTCTTCCCCGTGGGCGACCTGCCGCGCTGGCTGGAGCTGCTGAACCGCGTCGACCCGCTCACCTACGCGGTCGACCCGATGCGCCGCGCCGTGTTTGCGGAGCTCGACATCAGCCCGGCCGCGCGTGCCGCGCTCGACCCCGGCGTGACCTGGTGGGGCTGGCACGTGCCCACCCTCGTCGAGGCGGGCGTCGTCGCGGTGCTCGGCCTCGCGATGCTCGGCGTGGCGATCGTGCAGTTCAGCCGCGCCGAGTAGCCGGGCGGGCGGGCGCCCCCGGCGCTACAGCGGAGCCCCGGCGGCGGCGCCGTCGCCGTGGAACTCGAAGTGCATGCCGTCGGGCACGGTCGGCCAGCGCCCGCCCCACGAGAAGCCGTGGCGCTCCATCACCGCGACGAGGCGCCGGTCCTGGCGCGGCCGGGAGCCCTGCGGGTTGCGGCCGGCGTTGAGGTCGACGGCGAGCCCCCACGCGTGCAGCGACAACGTGCCCGAGCCGGGGATCCGGCGCGGCGCGTAGCACCCGGCGTAGTCGCGGGGGTCCACGAGTCGCGTGAGCCGGCGCCGCACGAGCTCGGCCATCGCGCGGCGCAGCGCGGGGACCATGCGCCGGTGGCAGGTCACGGACCCGAGCACGGGCACGCGCCGGGAGACGATGTTGCGCCGGACCCACGCGGGGTGCGGCTGGATCCAGTCGGCGCCGACCGGCTCGCGCACCGCGAACTCCCCGAAGCGCAGCTTGAGCGCGGCGGGCCGCGCGATGCGCCCGCGCACCGGCCACGGGGCCGGGCCGAGGTCGGCGACGACCGAGCGCGCGCCGTCGAACGCGTGCGACGCGCGGCGCACGGAGGACGGCGTCCGGATCGCCGCGAGCAGGTAGGCCCCGGCCGGCCCGAGCCGCCGTCCCTCCGCCCGGCTGACGACGAGCTCCGCCGAGCGCACGAGACCGTCGTCGACGATCCCGACGACGCGCAGGCGCCGTCCGCCGGCGAGCGTGAGCGTCGATCCGCGTCCGGCGCGGCGCACGCGCGCGGAGCTGCGCGAGAGCAGCGCGGCGCCGGGGCGCAGGCGGGCGAAGGTCCGCGCGTCGGTGGCCGGGAGCATCGCGGCGTAGCTCCGCGGCTCGACGACCAGCGTGTCGAGCACGACGGCGTACCCGGCGGGGACCTGGCGCCCGCGCCCGTCGCCGGCAGCCCGCGTGGCGCGCAGGAGCGCCTGCGCGCGCGTGACGCGCGAGACGGCGCCGACGCCCGCCATCCGGCGCAGGCGCCCGGCCCACGCGTCCGGCACGCCGCCGGCCCGGCGGACCATGACGACGTCGGGGGCGGTGGGGGTCTCCGGCGCGGCGGTCACCGTCGCCTCGGGTGGCGTGATCGGAGGCGCCGCGGCGCTCGGCCTCGGCGGCGCGGCCGCGCCGCCGTCCCGCGTCACCGCCACCGCCGCACCGGCGCCGACCAGGGCCAGCGCAGCCGCCGTCCCCAGGAGCTTGGCGCTCGCCGCCATCGGCGGATTGTCGCGCCGGGGGCGTCAAGGAGGAGTCAGTGGGCGTCAGGTGCCGCCCCGAGCGGTCAAGAAATGTTCCTCCAGAGCCGATTCCTGTCGGCATGGGGAAGCCGACCCGGCCTCTGCGCGTGCGACGTGCCGCCCTCGGGCGAAGCGTCCGCCTGCGCGCCTCCGGGTGCCCGGCGGCCGCGCCGAGCCCCGACCGCCTGACCGAGGCGCTGGCGCAGCGCGCGCCGCGCATGGCGACCCATCACGGCGCCGTCGCCGCGCTCGCCGGCCGCGTCGGGCACGGCCTCGGGCTGGGCGAGGACGACCTGCACCTCGTGGTCCGCGCCGCGGAGCTCCACGACGTCGGGAAGGTCGCGGTGCCCGACAGCATCCTGAACAAGCCCGGGTCGCTGTCGGACGACGAGCTCGAGGTCATGCGCCGCCACACCGTCGTCGGCGAGGCGATCATCGCCGCCGCCGCCGAGCCGGCGCCCGTTGCCGCCATGGTCCGCTCGTCGCACGAGCGCTGGGACGGCAGCGGCTACCCCGACGGGCTGTGCGGCGAGGACATCCCGCTGGGCGCCCGCATCATCACGATCTGCGACGCCTACGACGCGATGACCCACGCCCGGCCCTACCGGTCGGCGCGCTCGGTGCCCGACGCGCTCGACCAGCTGCGCCGCGGCGCGGGCCGGCGCTACGACCCGCGCCTCGTCGCGGTCTTCCTCGCGGCGGCCGGCGCGGGTCGCCCCGGCGCCGCCCCGCGCGTGCCCTGACGGCTACCGCGCGAAGCCCGTCACCGAGTACGGCGTCGAGGGCCTGGGCGTCGTGCCGAAGCGCGCGTTGACCGCGTACAGGCGGCGGTCGATCCGCGCCAGCGTCGTCGGCACGTCGAAGCGCGAGCTGCGGATCGTCCGCGCGAGCGTGGCCTCGGACAGGCCGCTGTTCAGCGTCAGCACCGCGATGCGGTTGTCGCGGTTGCGCACGACGTAGAGCGTCCGCCCGACGAGCAGGAGGCCGTCGCCGTTGGCCACGGAGGTCCCGTTGAGGTCGATCTCGGTCGCCCGGCCGGTCGTCGGGTTGATCCGCCACAGCTTGGCCGCGTTCGTCTGGACGGCGATGAGCGTGCGGCCGTCCGGCGTGGCGACGATGCCGTTGAGGTTGTTCCCGGCGGCCAGCGGGATGTCGGGCAGATCGAGCCGCGTGGGCTGGGACAGGTTGCGCGGCAGTACGTAGAGCGCGCTGCGCCGCGAGTCCGTGAAGTACGCGGCCTTCGGGGTGACGGCGACGTCGTTGACGAAGGTCTCCTGGCCCGCCGGCGCGAGCCGGAACGCCTTGACCGGACGGCCGGTCCGGGCGCTGTACACGAAGCCCCGGCCGGTCGGCCCGCCGGCGACGAAGAGCCGGCCGCCGGCCACCTTCAGGCCGATCGCCGCGCGGCCCCGACGGCCGCTCACGAACACCCGCCCGCGCCCGGTCCGCGAGTCGACGCGGTAGACCCCGCCGGTGGGGATCGAGCCGACGAGCAGCGCGTTGCCGCCGGCGGCGGCGATGCCCTCGGGCTGCCAGCCGCGCGGCAGGTCGATGCGGGCCGGGAACGTCTGGGCGGCCGCCGTGGCGACGGCGCCCACCGCCACGGCCGCGGCGACGGCGGCGATCAGTCTCGTGCGCATGCTCTCTCCTCCGTGAAGTGGCCCATCCGGGCCGATCCTAGCCCCGGTCACGCGCGCGACACCGCGGTTGCCGCCGCCGCCGGCCCGGCGGCCGACGCTTCCCGGCCGTCTCAGCAGCTGACGGCGAGGCGGTCGACGAGCCATCCGCCGTCCGGCGCCGCCGTGGATGCGACGGTGCCGGAACAGCGGTCGACGTGGTCGGTGTGCGTCGCGGTCGTCGCGATGGCGACGGTCGCCGCCCGGTCGCCGCGCTGGACCGTCTCGGCGCGCGAGAACTCGATCGAGCGCACGGAGGCGAACTGCGAGCGGAAGGCGGCGAAGCCGCCGAGCTGGCTGCGCAGCCCCGGCGACGCGAGCGCCCAGGCCTCCTCGTAGCGGTGGGCGGCGGCACGCTCGTAGAAGGCCTGGACGGCGCCCTCGGGCGTGTCGGGGCCGGCCGCCGGCGCGGGAGCCGTCGACGTCGAGGTCGAGCGCTGCGGCGTCGAGGTCGAGCGCTGCGCCGTCGCGGTCGATCCCCCGCGCGTCGATGTCGAGCGCTGCGGGGTCGGAGTCGAGCGCTCCGCGGTCCGGGACGACCCGTCGCCGCTCGACGCGCCGCGGCCGGCGCCCCGCTGCGGATCGGACCCGCCGCTCGCGAGCAGCACCGCGGCGACCACGGCGGCGGCGAGGGCCGCGGCGACGGCGAGCAGCGCGACCGGCGCGCGGCGGCGGTCCCGCCCGGGCGCGCCGCCGGCGGGATCGCGCGCCGGCGGCGGGCGGTCGCGGTCCCGGCGCGGAGCGGGCGGCGCCGCGGCCGCGCGCGGGCGGGCGCGGGCGCCCGCCGCGCCGTCGTCGCCCGGCGGCGCCGCGACCTCGACCTCCGTCGTGCGCTGCGGCGCCGGAGCCGGCGGGGCGTCGTCCGGCGGGGCGGCCGCGGGCGCGCGCGCCCCGTCCTTGCGCAGCGCCGCGGCGATCTCGTCGACAAGCGCGGTCGCCGAGGGCGGACGGTCCTCGGGGCGTCGCGCCAGGCCGTGCTGCAGGGCGTCGGCGAGCGCGGGGGAGCCGGGGCGCAGGTCCTCGACGTCGGGCGGCGCCTCGCTCGCCGCCCGCAGCGCCATCTCGACGGGCGTGCCGCCCTGGCGCGCCCGGCGCCCGGTGAGCATCTCGTAGGCCAGGGCGCCCAGCGAGTACACGTCCGCGGACGGCGTCGCGCGATCGCCCTCGAAGAGCTCGGGCGCCATGTAGGCCGGCGTCCCGAGGACGGTCCCGGACGTCGTGATGCCGGTGGCCTGCGCGGCCGAGGCGATCCCGAGGTCGGTGAGCTTCACGCGGTCGCTGGCGTCGAGCAGGATGTTGGCCGGCTTGATGTCGCGGTGGATCACGCCCTGGGCGTGGAGGTAGTCGATCGCGTCGGCGAGCGCCCGCAGGATCTCGACGGCCGCCGCCGGCTCGAGCGCGCCGGCGCGCAGGCGCTCGGCGAGCGTCGGCCCCTCGACGTACTCCATGATCAGCAGGACGGAGTCCTCGTCGACGATGGCGTCGAAGAGCGTGACCACGTGGGGGTGGCTCAGCGACGCCGCGACGCGCATCTCGCGCCGGAAGCGCGGCGCGATCTCGGCCGGCGACTCGGGGTGCAGCCGCTTGATGGCCACCCGCCGGCCCAGCTCGCAGTCCTCGGCGAGGAACACGGACGCCATCGCCCCCGAGCCGAGCCGGCGGATGGTGCGGAAGCGTCCCGCGACAAGGCGATCCTGCGCGCTCACACGCGCATGATGCCCACGGGCGGCGCGCCGCTCACCCCGCGACGATCAGCCGCTGCAGCGCGCCGCGCAGCGGCGGCGGGATCTCGACGGCCCGGCGCGCCTCGCGGTCGACGAACACGTGCACGAACCAGCCGGTCGCCGCGGGGCCCCGCTCGCCCTCGCGGAAGAGCCCGATCTCGTAGCGCACGCTCGAGCGCCCCAGGTGGCCGACGCGCAGCGCGGCCTCGACGGTGTCGGGGAACGCGAGCGGCGCGTGGAACTCACAGTGCGACTCGACGCACAGCCCGATGACCGCTCCGCCGTGGATGTCGAGGCCGCCCTCGGCGACGAGCCACGCGTTGATCACCGTGTCGAAGAACGAGTAGTACTCGACGTTGTTGACGTGCCCGTAGACGTCGTTGTCCTTCCAGCGCGTCGGGATCGCGCGCCGGTGGGCGTAGTCGGCGGGGGAGGGGCGCTCCGGGCGGCTCACGGCGCGCATGATCGCCGGATCGCGTCTGACGGGCGGTGCGGGCGGGCACCAGACGGATATGCCGACCCCTCACCGCATCGGGCTCATCGTGCCGAGCTCGAACACGACGATGGAGACCGAGCTGCCGCTCCTGTTCCGCCGCCGCGAGGAGGTGGCGCCGGAGACGTTCACGTTCCACTCCAGCCGCGCGCACCTCAAGCAGGTCAGCTCCGAGGAGCTCTCCGCGATGGTCCGCGACAGCGAGCGGTGCGCCGCCGAGGTCGCCGACGCCGGCGTCGACGTGATCGCCTACGCCTGCCTCGTCGCGGTCATGAACGAGGGCCCCGGGGCCCACGCCGAGATCGAGCGGCGCCTCGCCGCGCGCGCGGCGGAGACGGCCGGCCACGAGATCCCGACGATCAGCAGCGCCGGCGCGCTCGTCGAGGCGCTGGGGGTCCTCGGCGCCGGCCGCGTGGCCGTGATCGCGCCGTACGTGAAGTCCCTGACCGGCATGGTCTGCGACTACATCGGCGCCGGCAGCATCGACGTCCGCCGCTCGGTGAGCCTCGAGGTCGCCGACAACCTCGAGGTCGGCCGCCTCGATCCCGCCCGGCTCGTCGACATCGCCGACGAGCTCGACACGAGCGACGTCGACGCGCTGATCCTCTCCGCCTGCGTGCAGATGCCCTCGCTGCCGTCCGTGCAGCCCGTCGAGGACCACCTGGGCCTCCCGGTGATCTCGGCGGCGACCGCGACGACGTACGCGATCCTCACGCGCCTCGGCCTGCCCGCCGAGGTGCCCGGCGCCGGCAGCCTGCTGTCCGGCCGCGTGCCCGCGCCCGCCGGCGCGGGCGCCTGACGCCGCGGGGTTCAGAACCGCGCGTTCGGGACAGGAGAGTTCCGAGCACGCGTGGAGGAGGAGCGCAGATGAGGCTTCGCAGGCACCGGCTCGCGGCGAGCGCCGCGGCCACCGTGGCGGTCCTGGCCGTGGCGGGCTGCGGCGGCTCGGCCGGCGGCGGGGCGAGCAGCGGCAACGCGAGCGGCGGCGGGAGCGGGGCGGTCACGCTGACCGTCCAGGAGACCGCCGGCGTGCCGTCGGCCTTCGTCGCCTTCGGCATCGCGAAGGGCTTCTTCGACCGCCACCGGCTGAAGGTCGACCTCCAGAGCGCGCAGGGTGGCGCCGCGACGGTGCCCGCGCTCGTGAGCGGCAAGATCCAGGTCGGCGGTTCCAACGTCGTCTCGCTGCTGATCGCCGCCGCGAAGGGCCTGCCGATCCAGGCCATCGCGCCGGGCACCTCGGCGCACGGCGCGAACGAGAAGGACTTCGGCGCCCTCATGGTGGCCAAGGACAGCCCCATCCGCCACGTCGCCGACCTCGAGGGCCGGACGGTCGCGGTCAACACGCTCAACAACATCGCCGAGGTCGTGGTCAGGGCGTCGCTGCAGAAGGCGGGCGTCGACGCCTCGAAGGTCAAGCTCAGCGAGGTCGACTTCCCCGAGATGGGGCCGGCGCTCGCCAAGGGCGACGTCGACGCGGCCTTCGCGATCGAGCCGTTCGTGACCATCGCCCGCCGCGACGGGGACCGGATCATCGACTACTCCTACGTGAGCACGGAGCCGGGCCTGCAGGTCGGCGCCTACGCGGTCAGCCGCAGGTTCGCGCGGGAGAGCCCCGGTGTGGTGCGGCGCTTCCGGGCGGCCGTGGGACAGACGGCGACGTACCTCATGGCCCATCAGGACGAGTTCCGCGCGTTCCTGTCCGAGCGCGCCAAGACGCCCGCGCGGCTGGCCCGGACCATGCAGCTGCCGACCTTCACCACGACGCTCGACACGGCGTCGATGCAGCGCACCGCCCGCCTCGTCCGGCGCTACGGGCTCGTGACCGAGCCCGTCTCGGTGGGCGACCTGGTCGGCGCCGGCGGGGCGTAGCCGCCCGCCATGCCCGAACCGACCCGAAGGAGCCGCCGATGAAGCTCGACGCGTTCTGCCACATCATGCCCCGGCCCTACGCCGACCGGCTGGACGAGCTCGTCGACACGCCGGCCGCCGTCAACATCCGCACGCGGATCGACGGCATCCCGTCGCTCGTCGACCTCGACGTGCGCTTTCGTCACATGGACGAGTTCGGCGAGGACTACCAGCAGATCGTCAGCCTGCCCGCGCCGCCGCCGGAGGATCTCGGCGAGCCGCGCGTCTCGCGCGAGATGGCGCGCCTGGCCAACGACGAGCTCGCCGCGCTCGTCGCCGATCACCCGGACCGCTTCGCCGGGTGGGTGGCCGCCGTGCCGATGAACGACCCCGAGGCGGCCGCCGCGGAGGCCGAGCGCGCGGTCGGCATCGGCGCGCTGGGCGCGCAGATCTACACGAACGTCAACGGCCATCCGCTCGACGAGCCGCGCTTCGAGCCGTTCTGGGCCACGATGGCCGAGCTGGACCGGATGATCTGGGTGCACCCGAGCCGCAGCGCGTCGACGCCGGACTACCCGGCCGAGGACACGTCCCGGTATGAGATCTGGTGGGTCTTCGGCTGGCCCTACGAGACGGCGGTATTCATGTCGCGCATCGTGTTCTCGGGCGTGCTGGAGCGCCATCCGGGCCTGAAGATCCTCACCCATCACGGCGGCAGCATGGTCCCGCACTTCGCCGGGCGCGTCGGGCCCGGGTGGGACCAGCTCGGCGCGCGCACCCCGCCGGACCGCCGCGCGGAGATCGAGGGGCCCGAGCTCTCCAAGCGGCCGATCGACTACTTCCGGATGTTCTACGCCGACACCGCGCTGTTCGGCGCCGCCCACGCCCTGCGCTGCTGCATCGACTTCTTCGGCGTGGATCGCATCCTCTTCGCCTCGGACTCGCCGTTCGACCCGGAGAAGGGGCCCGGCTACATCCGCGAGACGATCGCGAACATCGAGTCGCTCGGGCTCGGCGAGGCCGAGCGCGCGCAGATCTACGAGGGCAACGCCCGCGCGGTCATCGGCCTGCCGGCGCGGTAGCCGGCTCGTCGCCGGCGGCGAGGTGGACGACCGCCGAGCCGTCCCGCACGTGGTCGAGCACGTCGCGGTGGCGCAGCGCGACCTCGAGGTTGCGCCGCGCCAGGCGCGCGTGCTCGCGGGCGAGCGCCTCGGCGCGCGTGCCCTCGCCGGCGGCGATCGCGGCCACGAGCGCCGCGTGCTGGCTCTGCGCGATGACGAGGATCTCGCGCGACTCGTCGAGCTCGGCCTGGATCGCCACGAGCGCGGCGCTCGGCGACGCGAACGGCAGCGCGACGACGCCCTCGATCGCCCGCGTGAGCACCGGGCTCGACGCGAGGTCGACGAGGCGCGCGTGGAAGCGCTCGTTGAGGCGCGTGTAGCGGACGAGCGCGTCGAACGAGCGGTCGTCGCGGCGGACGTGCTCGGCGATCTCCTCGCAGCAGGAGCGCAGCCGGCCCAGCGGCCGCCGGCCCGGCCGCCGCTCGGCCGCGAGCCGTGCCGCGGTCCCCTCGAGGACGCCGCGCAGCTCGATCGCGTCGTCGATGTCGGCGCGCGTGAAGCGCCGCACGACGTAGCCGCCGGCGGGGAGCGCCTCGATCAGGCCCTCGTGCTCGAGGCGCGCCAGCGCGAGGCGCAGCGGCGTGCGCGAGACGCCGAGGCGCTCGACGAGCGGCAGCTCGGACAGCCGCTGCCCCGGCGGGTACTCGCCGCTGTAGAGCAGCTCGCGGAGACCGAGGAGCGCCCGCGCCATCTGCGACGCGGGCGCTCCCGAGGCGGACGGCGACATCGCACCCTCCGGCCGTCGGGCTCCGATCAGGATCCCGGCCGGATCAGCTGGCCGAGGTCCGGCTCCTTCTCGATGAGGCCGTACTCCTTGCTGAGCTTCGACAGCTGCTGGATCGTGTCCGTCGTCAGCTCCGAGCGCCAGACCGGCAGCTTGATGTTCTTCGCGGCCTCCGGCGGGATCTTCGTGTAGTCGGCGAGGACCGCGCGCACGGCGTCGGGGTTCTGCTGCGAGTAGTCGAGCGACTTGTTCATCGCCGTGATGAAGCGGTCCACGACGCCCTTGTTCTTCTCGGCGTACTGCTTCGAGGTGAAGTACGTCGCGACCGTCAGGTCCGGCGCGGTGCCGACGTAGAACGGGTCGATGCCCCGCGCCTTGCCCGCCTTGCCCTGGCTCACGAACGGCTCGACGACGCACGCGCCGTCGACGCGCTTGGCCTCGATCGCGGCGTTCATGTCGGGGAACGGCACCTCGATGAACTTCAGGGTGTTGATGTCGACGCCCTTCTTGGCCAGCGACGCCTTGATCGTGACCTCGCAGATGTTCTTCAGGGTGTTGACGGCGATCGTCTTGCCCTCGAGGTCCTTCGGCGTCCTGACGGAGCCGTTCTTGAGGACCATCAGGTCCGCCCACGCCTCGGACTCGTCCTTGCCGCCGAGCACCCCCTGGGTGATGACCTCCACGGGGAGGCCCTTCGAGCTGGCGATGAGCAGCGAGATCGTGTTCGAGAAGCCGATCTGGAAGTCGCCGCTGAGGACCGCCGGCGTGATGGCCGCGCCGCCCTCTGCGAGCTTCGGGTTGATCGTGAGCTGCTGCTCCTTGAAGAAGCCCTGCTTGATGCCGACGTACAGCGGCGCGACGTCGGCGATGGGGATGACGCCGACGTTGAGCGTCGCCGGCTTGACCTCCTCGGAGGCCGACCCGCTGCTGCCGCTGCCGCCGCTCCCGCCTCCGCCATCGCCGCCACAGGCGGCGAGGACGCCGCTGATCAGCAGCAGCGACGCCAGCAGCGCGAAGGCCGCGCGCGACGGCCGGCGCCGGGGTCGCGGGGACGTGCCGCCGGGTCGCGGGTCGACAGGGCGGGGATGCTCATTCACGGCGGTGCTCCTTCGGACCGGGTGCCTGCCGGGACGCCGGTGTGCGCTGCATGCCGTCGGCGCGCGCGTGCCCCTGCGGGCGACGGCGACTCGATCGGTGAACTCCGATGAACACGGGGCATGCGCTGGCCACGTCCAGGTCCCTCCTCCTCCGGGCGGGCAAACTACCAGAGGGTCTGCATGCAGCGAAGCAGGACGGCTCGCCGGTGCGGAGCCCGTCGCCGCCGTCCCGCCTCACCTGCCCGGTCGGGGAGGCAAGACCCCTCCATCGGGAGGCGTGCGCGCGCGTGGGCAGGACTACGGTCCGTCGGGATGCAGACCGACATCCTCACGGGCGACCGGCCCGCCGCCCGCTTCGCCCGCCGCACGGCCCCCGGCGCGATGGTGGTGGCCCGTGACGGGCGTGCCGTGACCGCCCACTACGGCTCGGTCGCGACCGAGATCGCGGTCTGCCGCAAGGCCGTCGGCCTCGCCTTCCGCACCGAGCTGCGCGTCCTCGAGCTCGCGGGCCGCGAGCCGTGGCTCGAGCGCCTGCTGAGCCGCGCGCACGGCGGGATCGACCCCCGGCCCGGCACCGCCGCGGTGGCCGCCGGGACCTGGTGCTGCCGGCTCGACCAGCACCACGCGCTCGTCGTCGGCGCGTCGGGCGCGGTGGAGCGGTGGCGCCGCGTGGCCCGCGAGGCCGTGATCGGCGGCAGCCCGATCACCGCGACCGAGCTGACCGACGCGTGGTCGCCCATGTCGCTGATCGGGCCGAAGGCCGGGCGCCTGCTGGACGTCGCCGGGCTTCCGACCGACCTACCGGTCCACGGCCTGCGGACCACCACGCTCGCGGGCGTGGAGACCCTCGTCCTGCGGACCGCCGCGGACCACTGGCTGCTGCTCGTCGACTCGGCGGGCGACAGCGAGGCATGCCACGCGCTGTTCGAGGGCGGCCGGCCGGTGGGCCTGTCGCTCGTCGGCAGCGAGGCGGTCGGCCGGCTCGCCGCCGCGGCGCGGCCGCACGCCCTCGCTCTCTGAGGGCGCCGCGACGCTGCGCGGCCCCTCCCGGGCGCGAGTACCCTTGTCACGGCCTCCGCGGCGCCCGTGCGCGGCGCGGCGGACGGTCAACTGGCGATGACGGAGGCGCAGCAGAGCATCGAGGGCGATCCCGCCCGCCGGCCGCCCCGCGCGGGCGCGTCGCCGGCGTTTCACCGCGTCGCCCGGATGCTCGACGAGCAGCGCTGCGTCGTGCTGGACGGCGCGATGGGCACCGAGCTGCCGCGCGTCGCGCGCGGGGGCGCACGGGACGCCGACGAGCGCCTGTGGGGCACGCGCGCGCTGATCGACACGCCGGACCTGGTGCTCGACGTGCATCGCCGCTACGTCGCTGCGGGGGCCGACGTCGTCTCCGCGAACACGTGGGGCCTCGCCTCGGCGCTCGCCGCCGACGGACCGCGGCGGTGGGGCGATGCGGGCGCGCCGGTGCACTGGATGGACATCGCGCGGCGCGGGCTGCGCCTCGCCGTCTCGGCGGTGGAGGAGAGCGAGCGCCCGGACACGGCCGTCGCGTTCTCGCTGAACGCCGACGTGGACTCGCCCGACGGCCGCGAGACGATCTCGCTGCTCGGCCGGCTCTTCGCCGACGAGCCGCGGCCGCCCGACCTCGTCCTCGTCGAGACGCTGTCGGTCCTGCGGCCCTCGCTCATGGAGACGGTGGAGGAGCTGCTCGGGATCGGCCTTCCCGTCTGGCTGTCCTTCCGCCGGTGTCGCCACGGGATCTGCGGCGTCTACGGCGAGCACTGGGGCGGGCCCGAGGGCGATGACTTCGGCCGTGCGGCGCGGCGCTTCGAGCGGATGGGCGTCGGCGCGCTGCTCGTCAACTGCATCCCGCCCGACCACGTCGCCGGGATGGTCTCCTACCTGCGCGACTTCTCCGACCTGCCGCTCGGCGTGTATCCGAACCTCGGCTACTTCACCGACGCGGGCTGGCGCTTCGATCCCGGCGTCGGGGGCGAGGAGTACGGGCGCATGGCGCTCGGCTGGCGCGAGGAGGGCGCGGCGATCGTCGGCGGCTGCTGCGGCACCGGGCCCGACCACATCGCGGCGGCCCGCGAGCGCCTGGAGGGCGCGCCGCTCGGCAGCCGGCGCCGGGGCGGCCTGGACGACCTCGACGCGGACGGCGAGCGGCCGGCGCCGCGGCCCCCGGCGCCCGCGCCGTGGACCGACGGCCGCGACCGCCGCCTGTACCCGCTGCCGTTCCCCGACCTCGCCGTGGACCCCGGTGTGCATCCGCCCGACGAGGCGAGCTTCATGGTCTGGCGCCACCTCTTCCGCGAGGGCGTCGGCGCCCACCAGCGCTGCCTCGACGTCGGCTGCGGGACCGGCATCCTCGGCGTCCAGCTCGCCCTGAACGGCGCGGCGCATGTGCGCGCGATCGACGTCGATCGCCGGGCCGTCGCCAACACGCTGACGAACGCGTTCCGCAACGGGGTCGACGACCGCCTCACCGCCACGGTCGTCGACCTGTTCCCGTGGACGCCGGAGGAGCGCTACGAGGTGCTCGTCGCCAGCCTGCACCAGCACCCGGCCGACCCGGTCGGCGCCGTGTCGACGCACCGCGCGGTCGACTACTGGGGGCGCAACCTCGTCGATCAGCTCATCGGCAAGCTGTCCGACGCGCTCGCGCCCGAGGGCGTGGCGTATGTCATGCAGCTGTCGATCATCTCCCAGCAGCGCACCGCCCACCTGCTCGACGCGGCGGGGTTCCGCGCAGAGGTCGTCGACTGGGCGATGTTCGGCTTCGCGCCCGAGCTGGCGGACACGCGCGAGCAGATCGCGCGCGTGGAGGAGCTCAGCGACGCCCACCACCTCGCCGTCGGCGAGCGCGACGTGATGGTCGCCTACCTGCTCGAGGTCACGGCGAAGGCCAACGGGAACGGCCGGCTCGGCCTGCCCGGGCGCGGCCGCGGCGCCGTCGCGCCGCCGTCGGCCGGGCCGCCGCGGGAGCGCCGGTGAGCGCCACGCGGTCGCCCGGCGGCTCGCCGGAGCGCTCCGCCTCGGCGCGGGCCCGCGCCCGCGCGATCGCCCCGCTCGAGGAGCGCGTCACGGCCCTGCTCGGCGACCCGGCCGGCCCCGACGCCGGGACCCTCACCGAGGACCTCACCGACCTGCACCACACGCTCGGCGCGCTGCTCGCCGGGCGGCTCGACGCCCTCGGCGACGCCGAGGCGCGTGAGCTGCACCGCCTGGCCGGCCTGCTCGTCGAGGACGGTCTGGTGGCCCGCGTGCGCGCCCTGGAGCGCGTGCAGGCGAGCGCCGACCGCCTGGCGGAGGCGGGGCCGGTGAGCGAGATCGTCGACCGCGCCCCGGCGGCGGCGTGCGATGCGGTCGGCCTGGACCGCGTGGTGCTCAGCCGCATCGACGACGGCCGCCTCGTCGCCGAGGCGATCCACTGCCGCGTGGGCGCCGGCGACGCCGCGGCCGCGCTCGCCGCGCTGCAGGCCGCGCCGGTGCCGCTCGGCTATCCGCTGCTCGAGGCCGAGATGCTGCGCCGCCGCCGCGCGCTCATCGTGCGCGAGGGGGACGGCGCGCCGAGCGCCCGCCACGCCTTCGCCGAGATCATGAGCTGGGGCGAGCACGTCGCCACCCCGATCGTCCTCGAGGGCCGCGTGATCGGCTTCCTGCACGGCGATCGCGTCGCGTCGGGCACGCCCCTGCGCGCCGCCGACCGCGACGCGCTGTGGCGCTTCGCCCTCGCGTTCGGCCAGGTCTTCGAGCGCGCCGTGCTGCGCCGGCGCCTGCGCATCCAGCGCCAGGAGCTGCGCCAGGTCGCGAGCTGGGCCGACGCGCGGACGAGCGAGCTCAGCGACGGCGCGATCGATCTGGCCGTGGAGCGCGAGGCGCCGGCCGGGGAGGACCCCGTGCGCGCACAGGGGCCGGACTCGGCGCTCCGCGACCTGCTCACCCGGCGCGAGCTCGACGTCCTCGAGCACATGGTCAAGGGCGAGACGAACGCCGACATCGCCCGCGCGCTCGTCGTCTCCGAGGGCACCGTGAAGTTCCACGTGAAGAACATCCTGCGCAAGCTGCACGCCTCCAACCGCGCGGAGGCGACGTCGCGCTACCTGCACATGTCGCTGCGCCACGGCGACGGCGGCGAGGGGGCGCGCCGGGGCTGGCCGGGAGGGTAGATCTAGGACGCGATCGTCGCGAGCGCGGCGGCGATCGTCTCCGCGACCGTTTGCGGCTCGCGCTCGACCTGGCGGTCGGTGAAGCGCAGGACGCGGTGGCCGGCGCGGGCGAGCGTCGCGTCACGCCGGCGATCGCGCTCGAACGCGGCCCGCGTGCGATGGTAGGCCCAGCCGTCGGTCTCGACGACGAGCCGCTGATCGGGGAAGAGGAAGTCGACCTCCAGGCCGGCGGCGATCGAGTTGACGAGCGGCGGGGGGAGGGCGTGCGCGCGGCAGAGCGCGAGCATGCGCTTCTCGAGATCGCTCTTCGTCAGCGCGCCGGCGGGGTCGTAGCCGGCCAGCGCGGCGCGCAGCTTTGTGGTGCCGCGGTGGTTCGGGTGGACTCGACAGATGGCATCGATGGAGGCGGCATCGAGGAGGCGAAGGATCTCGGCCTGCTCGAGCGCTCGTTCGAGCTGGCGGCGGGGGAGCCCGGCAGCGAGATCGAGGAGCGTCCGGGCGAGCGTGGTGACGGGGATGCCATCATGGAGCGTCGTCTCGTTGGCCGGCAGCGACCGACTGCGGTGGATGCGCAGCCCCGGCCGGGCCCGGCCGTTGAGACTCGCGACCGTGACGTCGATCTTCGTCGCGGCGCTTCGCCGGACCTGCCACAGCGCGCCGGCGGAGGTGTGGCTCAGCGCGGCGCCCGGACCGCACGCCAGCACCGCGGCCAGCCAGCGTCCGTGGCGGCTCAGCACCGGATGGCCGACGGCGTACACGCCCCGATGGATCCGGTGCAGACGCCCGGCCCCGAGCCGACGGGCGATCGCGCGATCCGTCAGGCCGAGTGCGCGCAGCTGCGGGCGCGACACGACGCCGTACTGGCGCGTCGCAAGATCCGCGACCGCTCTGTCCCAGCCGGGTGTGTCGAATTCTGGACCTCTGCGGTCCACTGTTCGCCACACCTGCGCCATGTAGCCAGGCTCGCAGGCGAATCTGCGCGTGTGGGGCGCGGAGTGCGCCGAGTCTGCAGCGGCGCTCGCGCACTACCCTCGCCCCTCCCGTCGGAGGGGGCAATACCCCTCCGCCGGGCGGTGTGGTGGGCACTGCGCCCGGACAGGATGTACGTGGGGGCGCGGCTGC
>JAXDHC010000063.1:0-5355 GCA_034664705.1 Solirubrobacteraceae bacterium | reverse complement strand
CGTCCTTGAAGACCTGCACGCCCTTGATCTGGGTGATGCCGCCGAAGAACATGCAGTCGGCGCCCGACGAGCGGATCTTCGTGCCGAGCGTGCGGAAGTTCGCCGCCTTGGTGTCGATGCCGTCGTTGCCCATGACCTGCAGGCCCTGCTGCTTGGCGACCGCGTTGACCTGGTCGGCGAGGCCCTTCCCGTAGACCTCCTTGTCGTTGAGGATGTAGAGCTTGGTGCAGCCCTCATCCTTCTGGTAGGCCACCTGGGCCGCCGCCTGGATGTGGTCGGCCGGCACGACGCGCCCGAAGGTGCGCTTGCCCGACGGGTAGTACTTGTCGGGCTCTCCCTTGTCCGCGCCCTCGGCGCGGGTCAGGCCGACGTACGTGTTGGACGGCGAGATCTGCAGGACGCCCGCCTCGTTGACGATCGGGATCGAGATCGCCGACGCGCCGGAGTTGAACTCGCCCAGGTAGGCGATCGTGGACGCGTCCTGCGCCGCCTTGCGCGCGTTCGCCGAGGTCTGGCCCGGCTCCCACTTCCCCGCCGCCGCCGTGGCGTCGTCCAGGCTCTTGTAGGTGATCTTGAACTTGCCGACCTTGCCGCCGGCCTCCTCGAGCGCAAGCTTCTCGCCGTTGACGACGGACTCCGACTGGGGCCGGGAGTCGCCCTGCAGCGGCAGGCTCGAGTAGATGGTCAGCGTGGTGCGGCCCGCGCCGCCACCACCGCCGCCTCCGCTGTCGTCTCCGCCACAGGCGGATACGCCGAAGGCCAGAGCGGTGAGCAGGCAGCCACTGGCCGCGATTGAACGTACTCGCAAGGTCCCCTCCTCAAGGAACGCGATACGGAAGAAGGGGCGATTCTATGGGTCGTCCCAGACGCCGCGCAATGGACCCCCGGTCGATTCGCGTTAACCGCCGATGAAGCGGCGGGGGCGCGCGGGCGGCGCGCATCGGTCAGCGGCCCCTGCGCGCACCACGCAGGACCACCGGGGCGGGCGCCGGGCGGCGCTAGGAGTCTCGGCTGCCCGGCAGGTACGGCGCGACCATCCGCGCCGTGGCGGCGACGAGCGAGATCACGACCGCGATCATGAACGAGTCGATGGCCTTCACCCCGATCGCCCAGAGGACGATCCAGATGATGAGGCCGACGGTGGTCGCGACGATGACGCCCATGGGCGCGGAAACCTAGCAGTCCGCGCGCGCCCGGGGCCGGCCGGCGGCCGGCGGCCTACGCCTCGTCGGCCCGCAGCGCGCCGGCCAGCTCGGCGACGAGCTCGCGCACCGCTGCGGCCGGGTCGGCGGCCTCGCCGGCGGCGCGGACGAGCCGGCTGCCGACGATCACGCCGTCGGCCCCCGCGTCGGCCGCCTGGGCCGCGTGCTCGGGCCCGGCGATGCCGAATCCGAGCGCGACCGGCACGTCGGTGTGCGCCTTCGCGCGCTCGACGACGCCCGCGAAGGTGTCCGACAGCGCGGCGCGCTCGCCGGTCGTGCCGGTGACCGAGACCGTGTAGAGGAACCCGCGGGCGCGCGCGCCGATCGCCGCGAGGCGCTCGTCCGGCGTCGTCGGGGCGACGAGCGGCACGAGCGCCACCCCCGCCGCGTCGCACGCCTCGAGGGTCTCCCCCGCCTCCTCGAGCGGCAGGTCGGGCACGATCAGGCCGCTCGCGCCGGCGCTCGCGAGGTCGGCGGCGAAGCGCTCCGGACCGCGCGCGAGCATGAGGTTGGCGTAGCACATGATCACGACCGGCAGGCGCTCGGCGAGCGTCGCAGCCACCTCGAGCACGCCGGCGACGGTGGCACCCGCGGCCAGCGCGCGCGAGCCCGCGGCCTGGATGACCGGGCCGTCCGCGAGCGGGTCGGAGAACGGCACGCCGAGCTCGACGAGGTCGGCGCCGCCGTCGGCGTACGCCTCGCCGATCGCGCGCGACAGCCCCAGGTCGGGGAAGCCGCCCATCAGGTAGGGCATGAGCGCCGCGCGCTTGCCCGAGCCGGCGAAGGCGTCGGCGATGCGCTGGGCGCCGGCGTTGGCGTTCGGCGACACGGTGCTCATGACCGGGCCAGCACCTCGGCGAGGTCCTTGTCGCCGCGGCCCGAGCAGCAGACGACGTCGACGTTGCTGTCGGCGGCGAGCAGGGCGTAGTGCAGGGCGTGCGAGGTCTCGAGCGCCGGGATGATGCCCTCCATCCGCGTGACGCGGCGGAACGTCCGCAGCGCGTCCTCGTCGTTCACGGCCACGTACCGGGCGCGGCCGGAGTCGCGCAGCCAGGCGTGCTCGGGCCCCGAGCCCGGGTAGTCCAGGCCCGCCGACACCGAGTGCGCCTCGTGGATCTGGCCCTCCTCGTCCTGGAGGATCGCCGAGAGCGACCCGTGCAGGACGCCCGGGCGCCCGCCGACCGTCAGCGGCGCGCCGTGGCGGCCGGTCTCCAGGCCCTCGCCGGCCGCCTCGACGCCGATGAGCTCCACGCCCGCGTCGTCGACGAAGCCGGCGAACATGCCGATCGAGTTCGAGCCGCCCCCGACGCACGCCAGGACGCGGTCCGGCAGCCGACCCGTGCGCTCGAGCATCTGCGCGCGCGTCTCGTCGCCGATCACGCGCTGCAGGTCGCGAACGATCGCGGGGTACGGCGCCGGGCCGACGGCCGAGCCGATGATGTAGTGGGTGTCGCCCACGTTCGTGACCCAGTCGCGGATCGCCTCGGAGACGGCCTCCTTCAGCGTCCGCGCGCCCGCCTCCACGCTGACGACGCGCGCGCCGAGCAGCTCCATGCGCTGCACGTTGGGCTGCTGGCGGCGGATGTCCTCGGCGCCCATGTAGACGATGCACTCGAGGTCGAGCAGCGCGCACACGGTCGCGCTCGCGACGCCGTGCTGGCCGGCGCCGGTCTCGGCGATGATCCGGTTCTTGCCCATCCGCCGCGCGAGCACCGCCTGCCCGAGCGCGTTGTTGAGCTTGTGCGAGCCGGTGTGCATCAGGTCCTCGCGCTTGAGCCAGATCTCGCGGCCGGCGATCTCGCTCAGCCGCTCGGCGAGGTAGAGCGGCGTCGGCCGGCCCGCGAAGTCGCGGCGCAGGACCTCGAGCTCCTCGGCGAACGCGGGGTCGCGCACGGCCGCGAGCCAGGCCGTCTCGAGCTCCGCGAGCGCCGGCATCAGGGTCTCGGGGACGTACTGGCCCCCGTAGGGGCCGAAGCGGTGCTCGACGCCGCCGACGGCCATCATCAGCCCGCCTCCGCCGGCTGCGGCGCGGTCGACGCCACGGCGGCCGCGAAGGCGCGCAGCTTCTCGGGGTCCTTGACGCCGGGGCGCACCTCGGTGCCGGTCGCGGTGTCGACGGCGAAGGGATGGGTCGCGGCGATCGCCTCGGCGACGTTTTCGGGCGTCAGGCCGCCGCTGAGGACGAGCGGCGTCGTCGTGCGGCGCTTCTTGACGAGCTCCCAGTCGAACGTCTCGCCCGTCCCGCCCGGCTGCCCGGCCTGGTAGGTGTCGAGCAGGTGGAAGTCCGTGTGGAAGGGCTCGAGCGCGGCGATGTCGGACCCGCCGCGCACGCGCGCGGCCTTCATCACCTTCGCGCCCGTGCGGCGCGCGACCTCGGCGCAGTACGCCGGCCCTTCGTCGCCGTGCAGCTGGACCATGGTCAGGCCCACGGCGTCCACGGTCGCGGCCACCTCGTCGAGCGGGGCGTTCACGAAGACGCCGCAGACCTCGACCTGGCGGCGGAGCGTGGCGGCGATCCGCTCGGCCGCCGGCAGCGGGCAGCGCCGCGCCGAGCCGGGCCACAGGATCACGCCGATCGCCCAGGCGCCCGCCTCGACCGCCCGCTGCGCGTCGTCGAGGCCGGTGATGCCGCAGAACTTGATGCGAGGCGGTTCGGTCACGCCTCCATCGTAGGGCTATCCCTGCCCTTGGACCTGTGCGGGGCGCTGCGCGAGCGTGACGGAGACCGTCTCCTCGTGGCCGTCGCGGACCAGCTCGATCCGCACCTTGTCGCCCTCGCGCCGGCCGGCGACGGCGGCGGCGAGATCGTCGCTCGTGCGGACCGTGCGGCCCTCGACGGCGGTGATGATGTCGCCGCCGAGGCGGACCTCCTGACTCCCGATCTGGGCGGCCACGCTGCCCCCGTGGATGCCCGCCCGGTCCGCCGGGCCGCCGGGCGTGACGGTCTGCACGAGCACGCCCTGCGAAACGGGCAGGTTCAGCGCGGCCAGCGAGCGGTCGATCGTCACGGCGTCGACGCCGATGTAGCCGCGGTCGACGCGCCCCTCGCTCTTCAGCTGGGGCAGGATGCGCTTGGCGGTGTCGATCGGGACGGCGAAGCCGATGCCGACGCTCCCGCTGCCGTTGCCGCCGGTCGCGATCTGCGAGTTGATGCCGATCACGCGGCCGGCCGCGTCGAGCAGCGGCCCGCCCGAGTTGCCCGGGTTGATGGCGGCGTCGGTCTGGATCACGCCGTCGATCTGGAAGCCGTCGGGGGCGCGGATGGTGCGCTTCGTGGCCGAGACGACGCCGGTCGTCAGCGTGCGCTCGAGGCCGAACGGGTTGCCGATGGCGATCGTCGGGTCGCCGACCTGGATGGTGCGCGACGAGCCGAGCCGGAGCGGCGTGACCTTGTGGTCCTTCGTCTCCACCTTGAGCACCGCGAGGTCCGTGGACGCGTCGCGGCCGAGGACCTTCGCGTCGAGGACCTGCTTGTCGGCGAACTGGACGGACACCTTCGTCGCGTTGGCGACGACGTGGGCGTTGGTGAGGATCGTCCCGTCGGTGGCGATGACGAAGCCCGACCCGGTCGCCTCGCCGCGCTGCTCCTGGGGGAAGCCGAAGTCGAAGGGCGACTGCGTGCGCTCGACGACCTGCGCGCGGACGAACACGACGCCGGGCGCGTCGCGCTTGTAGATGTCGCGCGGCGTCAGGCCCTGCTGGCCGGCGCCGCCGTCGGCGGTCCCCTCGCCCTGGAGCGGCGCCTGCTGGACGACGGTCGTGGTGTGCCCGCCGCCGAGGTCGAAGGCGGAGACGATGCCGATCGAGGCGACGCAGCCCAGGACGGCGGCGAACGCCGCCACGGGGACGAGGGACTTCGACGTCATGTCATCAGTCTCGGGCGGACGCCTGAAGCGACGCTAAACCGATTCTCAGAATTGCCTCAACGCCCGGCCGGCTCAGTAGGCCTCGTCCTCGGCGCCGGTCAGCTCGCGGCACGCGGCCTCAGGGTCCGGCGCGCGCATGAGGCTCTCGCCGACGAGCACCGCGTCGACGCCGACGCGCTCGAGGTCGTCGAGCTGCTCGCGGTGGTGGATGCCGGACTCCGAGACGACGGTCTTGCCCGCCGGCACGTCGGAGAGCAGCTCGTAGGTGCGGTCGACGTCGACGGAGA
>JAXDHC010000062.1:0-6440 GCA_034664705.1 Solirubrobacteraceae bacterium | reverse complement strand
GCTACCTGCGCGCGAGCCGCTTCGCCGCGCTCAAGGCCGACACCGACGTGTTCACGACGTTCGAGGGCGACAACACGGTCCTGCTGCAGCTCGCCGCCAAGCACCTGCTCACCGGCTACCGCGACCGCGTCCGCGATCTCGACGCGCGGGGCATGGCCCGGTTCGTCGCCCGCCAGGCCGGCGAGGTCGTCGCGGAGCGGACGGGCACGCGCGGCGTCGTCGGGCGCCTCGCGGGCCGCGGCGACCTGCTGGACCGGTCCACCCAGCTGGGGCTGCTGCGCTCGCGCCAGGAGCACGTGCTCGGCGGCGTCGCGCGGCGCATGAAGGCGGGCATCGACGCCGGCCGCGACCCGTTCTCGGTCCTCGTCGACTGCCAGGACCACCTCGTCGCGGCGGCCACCGCCTGGGTCGACCTGGTCGTCCTCGAGGCCTTCGCCGACGCGGTGCGGCGCTGCCCCGACGCGGCGCTCCGCGCGGTGCTCGACCGCCTCTGCGGCCTGCACGCCCTGCACCGCATCGAGGCCGAGCGCGGCTGGTACCTCGAGCACGGGCGCCTCTCGCCGGCGCGCTCGAAGGCCGTCACCGCGGCCGTCAACGCGCTGTGCGCGCAGGTCCGCGGCGACGCCGCCCTGCTCGTCGAGGCGTTCGGCGTGCCGGACCAGGCGCTCGGCGACGCGCTCGCCGTGGCGACGGCCGCCGACCCCGTGCCCGCATGACGCCGCCCCCGGCCGTCCGCAGCCGCCTCCCGCGCGCCGAGCGCGAGCGCCAGATGCTCGCGACCGCGCACGCGCTGTTCGCCGAGCGCGGCTACGCCGCCGTCACCATGGACGAGGTCGCGGCCGCCGTGGGCGTCACGAAGCCCCTGCTCTACACGTACTTCGGCAACAAGGAGCGCCTCTACCTGGAGTGCATGAAGCCCGCGGGCGACGCGCTCCTCGCCACCGTCCTCGCGGCCATCGAGGACACGTCCACGCCGTCCGACGCCCTGCACTCGGGCATCCACGCGTTCTTCTCGTTCATCGACGAGGACCGCAGCGCGTGGCGCGTCCTGTTCGACGAGACGCTGCCCTCCAGCGGGGAGATCGCCCGCCGCGTCGGGCAGTACCGCGAGCGCCTTGGCGACCTCGTGACCGCCGCGCTGCTCGAGCAGATCCCCGCGCGGGGCGGCTCGCGCGCCCGCACCGAGGTCGCCGCGCTGTCCGCAGCGCTGCTGGGCGCCGCCGAGGCGCTCGGGCGCTGGTGGCTGCGCACCGGCGCGATCCCTCCCGACGAGGCGGCCGAGCTGCTCATCACGACCGTCGACCCCGGCCTGCGCGCCCGCGCCGAGAGCCGCCCGAAGACCCGACCGAAGGACCGCCAGCCATGAACGCAAGCCCGCGCCGCGTCGCCGTCGTCGGCGCCGACCGGATCCCCTTCGCCCGCTCGAACAGCGTCTACGCGCACGCGTCCAACCAGGACATGCTCACCGTCGTGCTCGACGGCCTCGCCGACCGCTTCGCCCTCCAGGGCGAGCGGCTCGGGGAGGTCGTCGGGGGCGCGGTGCTCAAGCACCCGCGCGACCGCGACCTGACCCGGGAGGCCGTGCTCGGCTCGCGCCTGGCGCCCGACACGCCGGCCTACGACGTCCAGCAGGCGTGCGGCACCGGCCTCGAGACGGTGATCGCCGTCGCGAACAAGATCGCGCTCGGCCAGATCGACTCGGGCATCGCCGCCGGCGCCGACACGGCCTCGGACGCGCCGATCTCGCTCAACGAGGACCTGCGCGAGATCCTGCTCGACGTCAACCGGGCCAGGTCGGCCGGCGCGCGCCTGCGCGCGCTGACCCGCCTGCGCCCGAAGCAGGTCGTGCCCGAGACGCCGCGCAACGAGGAGCCGCGCACGGGCCTGTCGATGGGCGAGCACACCGCGCGGATGGCGACGGAGTGGGGCGTCACGCGGGAGGAGCAGGACGCCCTCGCCGCGCGCAGCCACCAGCGGCTCGCCGCCGCGTACGACCGCGGCTTCCACGACGACCTCGTCTCGCCCTACCTCGGGCTCGAGCGCGACCAGAACCTCCGCCCCGACTCGACCGCGGAGAAGCTCGCCAAGCTCGAGCCCGTCTTCGGGCGCAACGGCGACGCCACGATGACGGCGGGCAACTCGACGCCGCTGAGCGACGGGGCGTCGGCGGTCCTGCTGGCGAGCGAGGACTGGGCCCGCGAGCGCGACCTGCCGGTCCTCGCCTACGTCGCCGAGGCGCAGACGGCGGCGGTCGACCACGTGCACCGCGGCGAGGGCCTGCTCATGGCGCCGGCGTACGCGATGCCGCGGATGCTCGACCGCGCCGGCCTGACGCTGCAGGACTTCGACCTCTACGAGATCCACGAGGCCTTCGCCGCGCAGGTGCTGTGCACGCTCAAGGCGTGGGCCGACCCGGTCTTCTGCCGCGAGCGACTCGGGCGCGACGCGCCGCTGGGGGAGATCGATCCCGACAGGCTCAACGTCAACGGCGGATCCCTGGCCGCCGGCCACCCGTTCGCGGCGACCGGCGGGCGCATCGTCGGCGGCCTCGCCAAGGCGCTGCACGAGCGCGGCTCCGGGCGCGGCGTCATGAGCATCTGCGCGGCGGGCGGCCAGGGCGTCGTCGCGGTGCTCGAGCGATGAGGAGACGAGAGCCCATGTCCACCGACACCTACGGGCGCCTCGTCAACTCGCCGCCCGGCGCGTTCGTCGCCCGCCGCGCCGGGCTGCCGCGGCCCGTCCCGCTCGAGCGTCATGCGCCCGGCGACCCGGTGATCCGCGGGCGGGTCCTCCTCGGCGCGGCCGCCGGCGGACGCCTCGTGCACGCCGCCGCGCAGGTCCTCGCCGGCACGGGCGCGGAGACCGCGACGAGCCTCGATGAGCCGGTGCGCTCCGCGGCCGCCGCCGCGCGCCTGGACGCGGCGGTCTTCAATGGCCTCGTGCCCGGCGAGCAGCGCTTCAAGGCGCTCGTCTTCGACGCCTCGGGGATCGCGGACTCCACGCAGCTCGTCGCGCTCCACGCGTTCTTCCACCCGGCGATCCGGCGGGTGGAGCGCTGCGGGCGCATCGTCGTCCTCGGCACGCCGCCGAGCCGCTGTGCGACGCCGCGCGAGGCCACGGCGCAGCGCGCGCTTCAGGGCTTCACGCGCTCGCTGGGCAAGGAGGCCGGGCGCGGGAGCACCGTGCAGCTCGTCGAGGTGGCGCCCGGCGCCGAGGAGCAGCTCGCGTCGGCGCTGCGCTTCCTGCTCTCGCCGCGTTCGGCGTACGTGTCGGGCCAGGTCGTCCGGATCGGCCCGGCGGCGGTCGGCAGCGGCGTCGACTGGGAGCGCCCGCTCGCCGGCCGCGTCGCCCTCGTGACCGGCGCGGCGCGCGGGATCGGCGAGGCGATCGCCTCCACCCTCGCCCGCGACGGCGCCCACGTCGTCGGCCTGGACGTGCCGGCGCTCGGGGCCGATCTCCGCGCGGTGGCCGAGCGGCTCGGCGGCGAGGCGATGGAGCTCGACATCACCGACGAGGGCGCGCCCGCGGCGATCGCCGAGCGCTTCGGGCCGGCCGGACTCGACGTCGTCGTGCACAACGCCGGCGTCACGCGCGACCGCACGCTGGGCAAGATGCCCGCGGAGCGCTGGGAGGGGCTCATGGACATCAACCTCTCCAGCGAGGAGCGCATCAACGACGCGCTGCTGGACGCCGGCGTGCTGCGCGACAACGGGCGCATCGTGTGCGTCTCGTCGCTCAGCGGGATCGCCGGCAACGCGGGGCAGACGAACTACGCCACCTCCAAGGCCGGCGTCATCGGGATGGTCGAGGCGATGGCGCCGGTGCTCGGCGAGCGCGGCCTGACGATCAACGCGGTCGCGCCCGGGTTCATCGAGACGCGCATGACCGGCGAGATGCCGGTGGCGCTGCGCGAGGCCGGCCGGCGCATGAACAGCCTGCGCCAGGGCGGCCGGCCGGTCGACGTCGCCGAGGCGGTCGCGTGGTTCGCGAGCCCCGCGTCGGCGGGCGTCAACGGCAACGTCGTGCGGGTCTGCGGGCAGAGCCTGCTGGGGGCGTGATGGCGACCCGCGAGCTCGATGCCCCGCCGCGCATCCTCCCGCTGTACGCGCGCGCCGCGGCGACGATGCTGCCCGGCGCCGGGCGCCTGCCGTTCCTGTCCGGCCGGGGCACGGACGTGCCCGACGTCGAGCTCGTGCTGCGCGACGTGGCGATCGACCCCGCGCACGTGGCCGCGTACGCGAAGGTCTGCGGCTTCACGCTGCGCGACGAGCTGCCCGCGACGTACCTGCACGTCGTGGCCTTCCCGCTGCACATGGCGCTGATGGGCGACCCGTCCTTCCCGTTCGGCGCGGTCGGCCTCGTCCACGTCGCCAACCGGATCCGCCGGTACCGGCCGGTGCGCCTCGGCGAGCGCCCGGCGCTGCGCGCGCGCGCCACGCCGCTGCGCCCGCACGCCCGCGGGCGCACGTTCACGATCGTCTCCGAGGCGCGCGTGGGGGACGAGCTCGTGTGGGAGGACGTGAGCACGTTCCTGCGCCGCGGGCGCTCGGGCGACGCGGCGGGCACCGCGGACGGCGAGCGGCAGCGCGGCGGCGCCGCGGCGGCGGCGGAGCCCGCGGACGCGGTCGTCCGCTGGCGCCTGCGGGGCGATCTCGGGCGCCGCTACGCGAGCGTGTCCGGCGACCGCAACCCCATCCACCTGCACGACGTGCCCGCGAAGCTGCTCGGCTTCCCGCGCGCGATCGCGCACGGGATGTGGACGAAGGCGCGCTGCCTCGCCGCGCTGGAGCCGCGCCTGCCCGCGGCGCACGTGGTCGACGTGCGCTTCCGCCGCCCCGTGCTGCTGCCGTCCACCGTCGTGTTCGGCGCGGAGGCCGACGGCCCGTCGATCGCGTTCACCGTGCGCGGCGCGCGCGAGGGGACGCCGCACGTCGAGGGGCGCGTGGAGCCCGGCGTCGGCGCCTGAGCGCCGACGCGTCGCTCAGTGCTCGCCCTGCGGGATGGCGAAGACGATGTGGCGCCGGGAGACGGCGATGAAGTCGTGCTCGGTGCCGGCCCCGTCGCGGCCGATGACCTCGACCACGGCGTCCGTGAGCGACACGAAGTCGCGCTCGGAGGCGTTGAGGAAGTCCGACAGGCGGCTGCGGTAGCCGTCGGCCGGCAGCGTGAGACGCCCCGAGATACGGTGGCGGGCGGTCTCCAGGTAGACGAGCTCGTGGCGGTGTTGCACGGTCTCTGTGTCGGCACGGCGGGCGCGGAGGTTGAGCGCGAGCCGCGCGGCGTCAGCCGGCCGCGCCGACGAGCGCGCGGTCGTCGTCGTAGCTGAGCAGCTCCCGCGCCTCGGCGGGCGTGAGCCAGCGCAGCTCGTCGACCTCCTCGTCGGGGACGGACCGCCCCGCGTCGACGACGTCCATGAGGTACCACCGGACGGTCTTGGGCCGCCCCTTGCGGTCGTGGTAGTGCGACGGCGCGAGCTCGCGGACGATGCGGGCGCGGACGCCGGTCTCCTCCTGCACCTCGCGCAGCGCCGCCTGCTCCCAGTCCTCGCCCGGGTCGAGCTTGCCCTTCGGCAGCGACCAGTCGTCGTAGCGGGGACGATGGACGACCGCGACGCGCCCGTCGCGCACGACCACGCCACCGGCGGCTCGGACCTCCTCGTGCGCCATCGCGCGGGACGGTATACGGTCGTCCGTGATGGGACGCGTCGTGCACTTCGAGATCCACGCCGAGGATCCGGATCGCGCCGAGCGCTTCTACACGGGCGTGTTCGGCTGGACGGCCCAGGCGGTGGGCGGACCGGTCGACTACCGGCTCCTCACGACCGGGCCCGACGACCGGCCGGGCATCAACGGCGCGATCCTCCAGCGCCAGGGGCCGGGGCCGCTCGGCGGGGCGCCCGTCGTCGGCTACGTCTGCACGATCGAGGTCGCGTCTCTCGAGGACACCGAGCGCGCCGTCCCGGCGGCCGGCGGCGAGCAGGTCGTCGACCGCATGGAGATCCCGGCCGTCGGGCACCTCGCGTACTTCAAGGATCCCGAGGGGAACATCTTCGGCGCGCTGGAGCCTGTCGGCGCCTGATCCCTCGGTGTCCCGGACTCCGAGGGAAACATCTTCGGCGCGCTGGAGCCCGCGAGCGGCTGACGTGGCCCGGACACCGAGGGGAACATCTGCGGCATGCTGCCACCGACGACGCCTGTTCGCCGCGGGCCGGTGTCCAAGGACATCGCGGGCCCCGCTTCGGGTCAGGGATCCGGGGCGCTTGGCTGCCGCGGGCCGATGTCCCGACATCGCGGGCACCGCTTCTGGTCAGGGAGCCGGGGCGCTTGGCTGCCGCGGGCCGATGTCCCGACATCGCGGGCGCTGCTTCGGGTCAGGGGGCCGGGGCGCTTGGCTGCCGCGGGCCGGTGTCCAAGGACATCGCGGGCGCCGCTTCGGGTCAG
>JAXDHC010000061.1:0-10316 GCA_034664705.1 Solirubrobacteraceae bacterium | reverse complement strand
CGGAGGGCGTGCGCCGGCGGGCGGCCGACCGGATGGCGGACACGGCGCGTGCCGCAGCGCTGCTCGGCGTGACCACCGTGAACGGCTTCACCGGCTCGAGCATCTGGCACATGTTCTTCGGCTTCCCGCCGAACGACTGGGCGGTGATCGACCGCGGCTACGAGGACTTCGCCGAGCGCTTCAACCCGATCATGGACGTCTTCCGGCAGGAGGGCGTGCGCTTCGCCCTCGAGGTCCACCCGACGGAGATCGCCTACGACTTCGTCACGACGCGACGGACGCTCGCGGCGATCGACAACCGCCCCGAGTTCGGCCTGAACCTGGACCCCAGCCACTTCATCCCGCAGGGGTTGGATCCCATCGACTTCGCTTTCGAGTTCGCCGAGCGGATCTACCACGTCCACATCAAGGACTCGCGCCGCCAGCTCAACGGGCGCCGGAGCCTGACCGGCGGCCACCTCAACTTCGGCGAGCCAGACCGCGGCTGGGACTTCGCCTCACCGGGCCGAGGCGAGGTGGACTTCGACTCGCTCGTTCGCGCGCTCAACCACATCGGCTACGACGGCCCGCTGTCGATCGAGTGGGAGGACTCCGGGATGGACCGCGAGTTCGGCGCCCAGGAGGCCCTCGCGTTCATCCGCAAGGTCGACTTCCCGCCGTCGCAGATCGCCTTCGACGCCGCCTACGAGCGGGTGCCCTCATGAGCGAGGTCGGCTTCCTGAACATGAGCGCGCGGGGCGGCGAGGAGCCCTCGCCGCCGATCGGCATCGGCATGCTCGGCTACGGGTTCATGGGCAAGGCGTACTGCAACGCCTTCCACAAGATCCGCTACATCACCTGGCCGCCGCCGCTGGAACCGCAGCTCGTGACGGTCGCGGGGCGCGACGCCGACGCGGTGTCCGCCGCCGCCCGGCGCTACGGTTTCGAGCGGTCCACGACCGACTGGCGCGCCGTGGTCGAGGATCCCGAGGTCGACCTCTTCGTCAACGTCGGGCCCAACGCGATCCACTCCGAGCCCGTCATCGCGGCCGCCGAGGCCGGCAAGAGCATCATGTGCGAGAAGCCGCTCGGCCGCGACGCCGAGGAGAGCCACCGCATGTGGTCGGCCGCCGCGCGCGCGGGTGTGACGAACGTCTGCGGCTTCAACTACCGCTTCGTGCCGGCCATCCGCCTGGCGCGCGAGATGCTCGAGGCCGGGGAGCTCGGCGAGATCTACCACTTCCGCGGGCGCTTCCTGCAGGAGTGGATCGCCGATCCGAGCTTCCCGATGGTCTGGCGCCTGGACAAGGCCGAGGCCGGGTCGGGCGTCATCGGCGACCTCGGCTCGCACATCGTCGACCTGGCCCGCTACCTCGTCGGCGAGATCGAGGCGGTCACCGGGATCACGAAGACCTTCATCACCGAGCGCGACGGCAAGCCGGTGGACGTCGACGACGCGTTCAACGCGTCCATCGAGTTCGCCGGCGGCGCGGTCGGGAGCCTCGAGGCGTCGCGGTTCTGCCTCGGCCGGAAGGCCGACCTGGGCTTCGAGATCAACGGGTCCAAGGGCTCGATCGCATTCGACCTCGCTCGGCTCAACGAGCTGCAGGTGCACTTCCCGGGCTCGACGCCCGGGCCCCGCGCCCAGGGCTTCCGCACCGTCTCGGTCACCGAGTCGGACCACCCGTTCTGGGACCACTGGTGGCCGCACGGCCACGTCATCGGGTGGGAGCACACCTTCGTCGACGAGATCCATCACGTCCTCACGGCGCTCGCCGGGAAGGGCGAGATCGCGCCGCACGCGGCCACGTTCGAGGACGGGTACCGCGCGGCCGAGATCTGCGACGCGATCCTGCGCTCGGGCGAGACCGGGTCGCGGGAGGCCGTCGCGTTCCGCGATGCCGAGTTGGCGCCGGAGCCGACGGAGTGACCGAAGCTGGGGCGCGAATGCGCCACGAAAACCGTAAGGGTGCGCCGCCCGTCCCGAGTGACGACTACACCGGCCCCCATGCACATCAGGAGGAGAAAGCATGAGTGAGGACCGCAACCCGACGGAGGGGTTGACCCGTTCCGAGGTTCTCAGGCGCGGGATGATCGCCGCGGGCGCGCTCGCGATCCCGTCGACGCTGCTCGCCGCGTGCGGCGGCGGCGACAGCAGCAGCGCGGGCGGCGGTGACGCCGCGTCGAAGGTCGTCGCCCTCCCCAAGGAGGTCAACGGCCGGCTCGACTTCGGCGGCGCCGAGATCAAGACGCTCGGCGACGAGTTCGCCGGGCCGATCTGGGAGTGGTACGGCGACGACCTCGCCAAGGAAGCGAACATCAAGATCGCGAAGCCGTCGAAGTTCGCGTTCGGCCAGGAGTCGCAGGTCATCACCCCGAAGCTGATCGGGAGCACCGAGCCGCCCTGGAACATCATCGCCCACGGCGGCTGGTTCCTCGGCGACTTCGTGGCGACCGGCGGCCTCGAGCCGCTCGAGCCGTACCTCAAGGGCTTCCCCGGCTACCAGGAGTACCTGGCGGGCATCGCCCCGGCCTACCGCGAGCTCGTCATGAAGTCCAAGGGCCAGATCTACGCCCTGATGGCCGACGGCGACTCGCACGGCTTCCACTACCGCACCTCGATCTACGAGAACAAGACGCTGCAGCGCGCGCACCGTCAGCAGCTCGGGCGCGACCTCAAGGCCCCGGAGACCTGGGACCAGTACATCGAGACCGCCGGCTTCCTCACGAAGCAGCTCAAGAGCGAGAAGATGTACGGCGCGCAGTTCGCGAGCGAGCCGGCGGTCAGCTGGGCCTACTGGATGGGCACGGCCGGCTCGCTGGGCGTCCAGTACTTCGACGCCGACATGAAGGCGCAGGTCAACTCCGACGCGGGCGTCAAGGGCCTCGAGCTCCTGCTGCGCCTGGCCGAGCACTGCCCGCCCGGCATGGAGAACATGTCGAACAACGACACGGTCTCCAACTGGACCAGCGGCCGCGTCGCCCAGGCCGTCTACTGGATGGACCTGACCGAGTTCGACAGCAAGGTCTCGCAGAACGACTCGTCCGACACGGCCGTCCCCGGCTCGATCGGACCGGACGGCAAGCTCAAGCGCGCGACCGCGCTCGCGTTCAACCGCGTCTTCTCGATCCCGAAGAACCAGCCCGAGGAGGTCAAGCGGGCCGCGGCCTGGGCGGCGTACCGCGTGTCGCACCCGGACTACAGCTTCTACAGCGTCACGGACCCGTTCAACGGGCTCGAGCCGTACCACACGGCGCACACGACGCCCGAGGCGATCGAGCAGTTCACCAAGCCCAACCCGAAGCGCGGGACGGCGCCGGACTACCCGAAGAACCAGGGCATCTACCGCACCCGGGCGCGCGCGGAGAACCACGTGGCCGCGATCAAGGAAGCGCTGAAGACCGGCTTCCCGCAGCCGAACTGGCCGGGCGCCGGCGAGTACATCCGCGTCCTGGGGACCGAGGTCCAGAACGCGATCGCCGGGCAGAAGAACGCCAAGCAGGCGATGGACTCCGTCGCCCAGCAGTGGGACGAGATCGTCCAGAAGCGCGGCAAGGACCAGCAGAAGGAGTTCTACGACTCCTTCCAGGCGTCGGCGAAGTCCATCGGGCTCTAGGCCCGGACGACGATTGAGGTGGTAGCAGCATGAGCACCGTGGAACCGACACTCCGGCGGCCGTTCGCGTCGCGGGTGCTGTCCGGGCGGTCGTTGGTCCCGCGGTTGCTCGTGCTGCCGGCCATCCTCATCGTCGCCGCGACGACGCTGTACCCCGCGGTCTGGTCGCTGTGGATCAGCCTGCACTCGTGGTTCCCCTCGCAGGGGACCGGCCAGGTCTGGGTCGGACTCGAGAACTACAAGGACGTTCTCGGCTCCGACCGGTTCTGGCACTCGATGAAGAACCTGCTGCTGTACGTGGTCGTCGGCGTGGGGGTGGAGATGGTGCTCGGCATCACGCTCGCCCTGGCGCTGTACGAGTTCGTCAAGCGGGCCTGGCTGCGCGTCCTGCTGCTGACGCTCTTCCTCATGCCGATGATGCTGGCGCCGGCCGTGGTCGGCGACATCTGGCGCTTCATGTTCCAGCGCGCCGGCGTCCTCAACTACTTCTTCGACCTCCTGGGCCTGCCCGAGCAGGACTGGACCGGCGCGAAGCTCGGCATCTGGTCGGTCATCGTGTCCGACATCTGGCAGTGGACCGCGCTGCCGCTGCTCGTCGTGTTCGCCGGCCGCGCCGCCATCCCGAACAGCCTGTTCGAGGCGGCGCGCCTGGACGGGGCGTCGTGGTGGTACCGCACCACGCGGATCACGCTGCCGCTGCTGCGCGACCTCATCATCGTGGCGCTCCTGCTGCGCATGATGGACAGCTACAAGATCATCGATTCCGTCTTCGTGATCACCAATCGCGGTGGGCCGGGAACCTCGAACGAGCTCCCCGGGCTCATGGCGTACACAACTGCTTTCGTGGACTTCGACATCGGGAAGGCGGCGACGATCACGTGGCTGCTGGGGACGATCGCCCTCGTCTTCATGCGGCTCTTCTGGATCGCCTTCCGGAGGCGTGCATGAGCACTACAACCGAAGCGGCCGTGCTGCGCGACACGTCGCGCGTGCAGGCGAAGGAGCCCGGCGCGGGCCGCGACATGTTCCGGCTCGGCCGGTGGGCCATCAGCATCGGCCTGATCGTCTACACGGTCTTCCTGCTGTTTCCGTTCTACTGGACGATCAACACCTCGCTGAAGCCCAGCCCGGAGGCGCTCGCGCAGCCGCCGACGCTCCTGCCCAAGGAGTTCACGACCGACGCGTACTCGTGGCTGACGAGCGCGACGCCCAGCAACGCGCTGATCGACAGCCTCGTGGTGACGGTCGGCTCGACGGCGCTGGCGGTGCTCTTCGGGTCGATGGCCGGCTACGCGTTCTCACGGTGGCCGCGGCCGACCGGGGGCGAGGAGGCCGCCTTCTTCCTGCTGTCGACGCGCATCTTCCCGCCGGTCGCCGTGGCCCTGCCCATCTACTTCGCCTTCGACCGGTTCCGGCTGCTGGACACGTACACGGGCCTCATCCTGCTGTACCTCTCGTTCGGGATCCCGCTCGCGACGTGGCTGATGCGCAGCTTCTTCGACGAGGTGCCGAAGTCGTTCGAGGAGGCCGCCTATCTCGACGGCTACGGCCGGCTCGAGACGTTCTTCAAGGTCACCCTGCCGCTCGTGGCGCCGGGCATCGTCGCCACGGCGATCCTCACCGCGCTGTTCTCGTGGAACGAGTTCCTCTTTGCGCTGATCATCGGCGGCGACCACGTCAAGACCTATCCGGCGATCATCCCGACGCTCGCGACGGGATTCCAGGTGGACTGGGCGCACATCACCGCGCTGTCGGTCGCGGCCATGGTCCCGCCGGTGCTCGCGGTGATCTTCCTGCGCAACCACCTGGTCCGCGGCATGTCACTGGGCGCGGTCAAGTAGGGCGCCCCGCGTGTACCGAATTCGTATCCAAGGAGCCTGAAGCGCTATGGACAACTCCGCTGAGCGCGACGCATCGGGCGTCGCCGCCGCGCAGGAGACGGGCCGCGTGGAGCTGCGCGGCGTCACGAAGACCTATCCCAACGGCTTCGAGGCCGTGAAGGGCGTCTCCCTGGAGCTCGAGCCCGGCGAGCTCATGGTCTTCCTCGGCCCGAGCGGCTGCGGCAAGACGACGACGCTGCGGATGATCGCCGGCCTCGAGGACGTGACCGGCGGCGAGATCCTGCTCGACGGCCGGCAGATCCAGGACACGCCGCCGGAGTCCCGGAACGTGAGCATGGTCTTCCAGGACCACGCGCTGTATCCGAACATGACGGTGCGCGCGAACATCGCGTTCCCGCTCAAGGCACGCCGGCGCAAGCCGCGCCCGTCGAAGGAGGACATCGACGCGCGGGTGGTCGAGCGCGCGCAGATGCTCGGCATCGAGAACCTCCTCGACCGCCGGGTCAGCCAGCTCAGCGGCGGCCAGCGCCAGCGCGTCGCCCTGGCCCGCGCGCTCGTGCGCGACCCGATCGCCTTCCTCATGGACGAGGCCTTCGCCAGCCTCGACGCCGTGCTGCGGCGCGAGTTCTGGACCGAGTTCAAGCGCTTCCAGCGCCGCATCGGCCGCCTGATGATCCACGTCACGCACGACCAGGAGGAGGCGATGATGATGGCCGACCGCATCGCCGTCTTCTCGCAGGGCGAGATCGTGCAGGTCGGCGTGCCGGACGAGATCTTCGAGCGCCCGGCATCGCGGTACGTGGCGAAGTTCGTCGGCAGCCCGCCGATGAACATCCTGGCCCTCACGACCGCCGGCGAGGACGGGCGGATGACGGCGAACGGCGCCGGCGCCACCGTGCCGCTGCACGCCGTCGACGGCGTGCAGCCCGGTCAGGAGATCGGCCTCGGCGTCCGGCCCCAGCGCATCCGCTGGGGACGCGCCCGCGGCGCGGACGAGGTGGAGCTCCCCGCGCGTGTCACGCTCGTCGAGTCCGTCGGCACCCACAAGGTGCTGCTCTGCGACCTGGGCGACGCGGACGAGGGCGGCGTGCGCGAGGTGCGCATCATCATCCACGACGACACCGTGCCGGAAGAGGGCGAGAGCGGTCACATCAGCTTCCGCCTCGCGCACGCGCTGCTCATCGAGGGCCCCGAGCCCGAGGCCCGCGCCCGGCCGTGGCCGGTGCGCCAGACGGCCGCCGCGTGAGGCACTGCGCAGAGGCACCGGCCGCAGCACGACCTGACCCTGGACTTTCACCCGCCGAGGAGGCACGTTGAGGATCGCGTTCAACACCTGGATGTACGCCGCGTTTCCGGCATGGCTGCCGTTGCGATCGCTCGATGACGTCATCGACCTCGCCGCGGAGCTGGGCTTCGACGGGCTCGAGATCGGCGCGGCCGCGCCGCACGCGTTCCCGGCCTACCTGGACGCCGACCGCCGCAAGGACATCCGGGCCCGGCTCGACCGGCACGGCCTCGAGGTCTCCGCGATGTGCCCGACGATGGGCGGGGGCGCGGGCTACAACCACGCGAGCCCCGAGGAGGCCGAGCGGCGGGCCGGCGCGGACTACGTGGCCGAGGTGATCCGCCTGGCCGCGGACATCGGGTGCCCGACCGTCATCCACCTCGGCGGCTACCGGCGCCTCGGCCAGCCGTACTCCGAGGCATGGGCGTACGCGGTCGAGGGCCTGCAGAACGCGGCGAAGGTCGCCCGCGAGCACGGGATCAAGCTCGCCGTCGAGCCGACGTCCGCCGACTCCAACCTCGTCGAGCACGCCGGCGACGCGCGGCGCATCGTGCAGGACGCCGGGCTCGACCCCGACGTCGCCGGCGTGATGCTCGACACGTACCACATCTATCACCGCGACGACGAGGTGAAGGAGGCGTTCGCGGTCGCGGGCGACCAGCTCACCTACGTGCACCTCTCCGACCTCGAGCGCGACGCGCCCGGCACGCACCGCGACTTCACCGACGTCATCGAGGGCCTGCGCGCCGTCGACTACGACGGATGGCTGTCGCTCGAGATCGGCTTCAACCGCCGTGAGAGCCACCCCGACGGGCTCCTCCGCGCCGGCCTCACACATATCCGCGGGCTCGTCGAGGAGTCCGCCGCCCCCCGACAGTCGTAGGGAACCGAGCACCGGATGGCTACACAGACAACTGACTTCCCCGCTCTGGCATCGCCGTTCCGCATCTTGGATGTGGAGCTGCGAAACCGGATCGTCTTCCAGCCGCACTTCACCTCGCTGCCCGACATCGAGGGCCAGCCCACCGCCAACCTGGCGGCGTACCACATCGAGCGGGCGTGGGGCGGGGCGGCGCTCATCGTCGACGGCAGCGTGGCCGTGATGGACGAGGGCAAGATGTCGCGCCGCTTCCTCGCCGCGTACGACGAGCGGGTGGTCGAGGCGTACAAGCCCCAGATCGAGGCCGTGCACGAGCACGGGGCGAAGATCTTCTCTCAGCTCACGCACGCGGGGAACACGTCCCTCGAGCAGCCGCCGCCCATCCTGTGGGCGCCGACGCAGATGCCCGAGCCGTACAGCAACTTCACGACGAAGGCGATGGACGAGCGCGACATGCGCATCTGCGTCGAGGCCTTCGGCCGCTCGGCGAAGAACATGATGGACGCGGGCTTCGACGGCATCGAGGTCAAGATCGCGCACGACGGCCTGCTGCGCAGCTTCGTCGCCCCGTTCTTCAACCGGCGCACGGACAAGTACGGCGGCTCGCTCGAGAACTGCCTGCGCTTCCCGATCGAGTGCCTGCAGGCCATCCGCGACGCGATCGGCCCGGACAAGCCGCTCGGCATCCGCATCTGCCTGCACGAGTACACGCCGTTCGGCTACGACCTCGAGTACGGGCTGCGGGTCGCGGAGCACCTCGAGGCGTCCGGCCTCGTCGACTACTTCAACTGCGACGCGGGCTCGTTCTCGAGCTTCTGGATGGAGATCCCGCCGGCCGCCGTGCCGCAGGGCTACTTCCGGCCGCTGAACCAGGCGCTGAAGAAGCAGAGCGACCTTCCCATCGTGGCGTTCGGGCGCCTGAAGCAGCCCGACCTCGCGGAGCACATCATCGCCACCGGCGAGGCCGACCTGATCGGCATGGCGCGGCAGCTCATCTCCGATCCGGAGACGCCGAACAAGCTGCTGCAGGGCCGCGCCGACGAGATCCGCGCGTGCATCGCCTGCAACGACGGCTGCCTCCACCAGGTCGTCCAGGAGAAGGGCGTTCGCTGCGTCCAGAACCCGGCCGCAGGACAGGAGCGCTTCCTCAGCGAGCGCCTCCTCCGGCCGACGGACGCGCCCAAGAACATCGTGGTGATCGGCGGCGGCCCCGCCGGCATGAAGGCCGCGGAGATCGCGGCCAAGCGGGGGCACAAGGTGACGCTGCTCGAGCGCGAGGACATGCCGGGCGGCCAGGTGCGCCTCGCGGCGCGCCAGCCGCTTCACGAGGAGGTCGCCGAGGTCACCGCGTACCTCGAGGCCGCGCTCGACCGCGTGGGCGTGGAGGTGTGGCTGAACGTCGAGGCCGAGGCCGAGGAGGTGCTCGAGCTCGAGCCCGACCTCATCATCGTCGCGACCGGCTCGCAGCCGAATCTCCCGCCGGAGCACCACCAGTCGAGTGAGGACCCGGACGCCGGCACCGTCGCCCGCGAGCGGGGCCTGGGGGCGGTCACGCCGATCCGGGGCCTCGAGCTCGGTCACGTCCTGTCGTCCGACCAGGTGCTGCGTGGCGCCGAGCTGCCCGGCAAGCGGGCGATCGTGATCGACGGCAACGGCCACTGGGAGGCCTGCGGCACGGCGGAGTTCCTCGCGGACGCCGGATGCGAGGTCGAGGTGGTCACGCACCGACCCGTCGTCGGGCACGATCTCGAGTCGACGAACTTCGCCATGTTCGTCCAGCGCGCGGGCGAGAAGCGCATCACCTTCACGCCGTTCACGGAGGTGACCGCCATCGAGCCGGGCCGCGTGCAACTGCTCCAGACGCTCTACAGGGACGAGCGCTGGGTGGACGCCGACGTCGTCGTGCCGGTCCTGCCGCGTCGCTCTCGGGACAACATCTACTACCAGCTGCAGGACCTCGTCGCGGAGCGGGGGCTGGACATCGAGGTCGAGCGCGTGGGCGACGCGTCCGCCGCCCGGCTCATCCAGCTCGTGCTCACCGAGGCGCACCGCTACGCGATGGCGGTCTGAGGAGTTCACGATGAAGATCTGCGTCTGCATCAAGGAAGTACCGCCGTCCTCGGTCTCGCTGAAGCTGGACGCCGAGAGCGGCCGGCTCGACCGGAGCACCGGCCACCTCAACGGGCCCGACGAGTACGCCATCGAGGAGGCGCTGCGGCTCCGCGACGAGGCCGGCGACGGCGAGGTCGTGGTCCTGTCGATGGCGCCGCCGCGCGGCGAGGAGACCCTGCGCCGCGGCCTCGCCATGGGCGCGGACCGCGCGGTCCTCGTGACCGACCCGGGCCTCGCGGGGACGGACCTCCTCGGCACGAGCCGGGTCCTCGCCGCGGCGCTCGGGCAGGAGGCGCCCGACCTCGTCCTCTTCGGCTGGGAGGGGACGGACGCCAACGGCGCGATGCTGTGGGCCGCGGTCGCCGAGCGCCTGGACCTGCCGGTCCTCTCGCGCGTCTGGCAGCTCACGGTCGCCGACGGCACCGCCCGGGCCCGCCGCCAGATGGAGTACGGCTTCGACGTCGCCGAGACCCCGCTTCCGGCGGTCGTCGCGATCTCGGGTGCGATCAACGCGCCGCGGTATCCGTCGCTGAAGGGCGTCGTGGCCAGCAAGAAGAAGCCGATCGCGACGCTGGGCCTGAGCGACCTGGACGTCGACGCGGC
>JAXDHC010000060.1:0-3192 GCA_034664705.1 Solirubrobacteraceae bacterium | reverse complement strand
GTCCCGACGCTGGGGCACCTGATCCTCGGCGGCGACCGGCCCGTGCTCGTCGACACCGGCGTTCGCGCGCCCGAGATGCTCGAGCGCCTCGGCATGCGCGGCTTCCGGGCGGCCGAGGAGGAGCTCGACCACCAGCTCGCGCTCCACGGCGTGACGCGCGACGACATCGGCCTCGTCGTCAACACGCATCTGCACCTCGACCACTGTGGGCAGGACCACCTCTTCCCCATGTCGACGCCGGTCGTCGTCAACCGGCGCGAGCTCGAGTTCGCGGCGTCGGGGCTCGAGGGCGCCATCTACGCGCCCGAGGAGGTCAAGCACCTCATCGACCGCCAGCACACGCCCGGGGCGCTGTGGACGCTCGACCTCGAGCTGAGCGGTCCGGTCGAGCTCCTGCCGGGCATCCGCGCGATGGCGGCGGGCGGCCACACCGAGGGCTCGCTCATGCTGACCGTCGAGACGGCCGAGGGCACCGCGTGCATCTGCGGCGACCTCGTCTACAACGTGCACGACCAGCTCGTCGAGCCGCTCTTCCAGCCCGGCGTCAACGAGCCGGCGCCGATCGGCTACACGCCGATGTCGCGTCGCGCCGAGGCCGGCGCGATCAAGCACGCCCTCGGGCTCGGCGCCTTCCTGCTGCCGATCCACGACTGGCCGGCCCGTGTCGAGGGCGGTCGCGTCGTGGGGCGCCTGCGCGACGCGGTGCCGGGGGCGCCCGACAGCGTGAGGTGAGCGGCGGCGGCGCGGCCGCTCAGCCGCCCGGCAGCTCGCCGAGCGCGACGGTGAGCGTCCGCCGCGCGCCGCGCCGGCTCACGACGACGGGGACCTTCTCCCCCGGCTTCAGCGTGGCGAGGACGGTGGCGAGCGCGTCCGTGCTCGGCGTCTCCTGACCGGCGACCGAGACGATCACGTCGCCGGGCTCGATGCCCGCGCGGTCGGCCGGGCCGCCGCGCTCGACCTCGCTCACCAGCACGCCGCCGCCGGTCACCGTCGCGACGCCGACCCCGAGGAACGCGCGGCCCGAGCGCGTGACGCGCCCGTCGGCGATGAGCTGTCGCGCGACGTCGCGGACCGTGTTGCTCGGGATCGCGAAGCCGATGCCCGGCGCCTGCGCGCCGCCGAGCTGGGGGTCCAGTGCGGCGAGCGTCGGGATGCCGATCACGCGCGCCGTCAGGTCGACCAGCGCCCCGCCCGAGTTGCCCGGGTTGATCGGCGCGCTCGTCTGGATCGCCGACGTCAGCGTCACCCCCTCGCCGGCGTTCACCGTGCGCCCGACGGACGACACGATGCCGTCGGTGACGCTCGATCGCAGCCCGAGCGGGTTGCCGACCGCCAGCGCGAAGTCGCCCACGCGGACCCGCGACGAATCGGCGAACACCGCCGGCTTCGGCGTGGCGCCGGCGAGCTTGACGACCGCGATGTCGCCCGCGTGGAAGGCGCCGACGAGCGTCGCGTCGTGCGTCTGGCCCGCCCGCAGCGTGACGCGGAACCGCTGCGCGCCGCCGACGACGTGGGCGTTCGTGACGATGTCGCCCTTGTCGTCGAAGACGACGCCGGAGCCGAGGCCGCTGTCGGACTCGATCTGCACGACGGCCGGCGAGACCGCCTCCACGACGCGCTCGAACTGCGTCTGCAGCCCCTCGGCGGCCGACGACGCGCTCACCGGCGTCGTCGTGGTCCGGCCGTTCGCGGCCGCCGACGACGCGCTCGTCCGCGCGCTGTCGCCGCCGCCCCCGCAGCCGGCCAGCCCGGCGCCGGCCACCAGCGCAGCCGCGGCGCCCGCCGCCGCGAGGCGGCGGATCGCGCTGGTCGCGCTCCGGGCGCGGGCCGTCGTGCCGTCTGACGAGCTCACCGCTTGGGGAGTACGCCGCCGCGGCGTCACCGCAACCGCCGGCGACGCCTCGGCCGGGCCCACCGGCCCCGGTTTCACCGACACGGGCGGCGGGCACCCCGGAGCCCCATGAGGCCCGAGCGAGACGCCGAGTCGCGCGACCCCGACGAGATCGACGCGATGCTCGACCCGTTCGGCGACCGGGCGGGCCCGGACCCGGCGCGCGAGCCGGACGTCGAGTTCGACACGGACGCCGACGAGCCCGAGGCCGGGTCCCCGGACGAGCCGGCCGGCGGGCCGCCGCCGGACCGGTAGGGCGCGGGCCGACCGGATCGGCCGGCGTTCAGCGCAGCTCGCCGCGCTCGAGCGGCTCGGCCGGCGCCCCGGTCCGGGCGGCGCTCGCCGGAAACGCCGGGCGCTGCGGCGCCGGCCGGCTCTCGACCCGCTCGCGGACCAGCGCGTCGAGCTCCGCGCCGGTGAGGACCGCCGCCGAGGCGAAGTAGAGGTAGGTGAGCACGACCATCACGGTGGCCAGCGCGCCGAAGACCGAGCCGTAGTCGGCGACCGAGGTGAGGTACCACGAGAGCACGACCGAGGTGCCGACCCACGCCGCGACGACGACGGTCGAGCCGAACGTCACCCACTCGACGGGCTGGTGCTCGACCGGGCCGTAGGCCACCAGCAGGGAGACGACCCCGAAGAGCAGGGTCAGCGCCAGCGGCCAGCGCAGCCACAGGATCACAGGGCTGTCGAGGCCGACCGCGGCGAGCGCCTCGTCCCCCAGGATGACCGTGCCGGCCGCGGCGACCAGCAGCACCGCGAGCGCGGTGCCGAGCAGCAGGGACACGCGCATGCGCTCCGCGAACGACCGCGGCCGGCGGCTGCCGTAGATGCGGTCGAAGACGTCCATGATGGCCCGGGTCGCCGCCGAGACCTTCCAGATCGCGAGGAGCGCGCCGGCCGTCGTCCAGAACACCTGGCGCTCGCCGAGCACGCGGCGGACCGTGTCGTCGACGACCCGGAACGCCGCCGGCGACATCGAGTCGCGCACCTGCGGCCCCCACTCCCGCGTCCACTGGTCCTGGAGCCCGAGGCCCGCCAGCAGGCCGAGCCCGAAGAGCGCGAGCGGGAGGATGGCGAAGAGCACCTGGAACGCGATCGCGCTCGCGAATGTGAGGACGTCGTGCTCGTGATAGCCGCGGACCACGCCGCGCACGGCCTCGCGGAGCGTCATGGCCCGGACCTGCTTGGCGATCCGGCGCACGAGGCCCATCTCCCGGGGCTACCCGTGGGACACGAGGGGCGAAGCGGCCGGAGGCCCGCCCAGCCGGGGGCAGCTGGGCGGGCGGTCGGCGGACCGA
>JAXDHC010000059.1:0-9948 GCA_034664705.1 Solirubrobacteraceae bacterium | reverse complement strand
GCGTGGCTGGCGACGTGGCTGCCGCGGCTGCCGGGCTCCGGGATCGTCTACTGCCTCACCAAGCGCGACACCGACACGGTCGCCGAGTGGCTGAACAGCCGCGGCATCGCCGCGCTGAGCTACTCCGGCGAGGTCGCCGACGAGGACCGCGTGGAGGCCGAGCGGCGCCTGCTGGGCAACGACGTGAAGGCCGTCGTCGCCACCTCCGCGCTCGGCATGGGCTACGACAAGCCCGACCTCGGGTTCGTCGTGCACTACCAGGCGCCCTCGTCGGCCATCGCCTACTACCAGCAGGTCGGCCGCGCCGGGCGCGGGGTCGACGAGGCGCACGTCGTGCTGCTGCGCGGCGCCGAGGACCGGGCGATCCAGGACTTCTTCATCGAGACCGCGTTCCCCGCGCGCGAGCTCGTCGAGCGCGTGCTGCAGATCGTCGGCGACGCCGGCGCACCGGCCACGCTGCCGGCGCTCCAGGCCGAGGTGAACCTCGGCCGCGGCCGCCTGGAGGCGATGCTCAAGGTCCTCGACGTCGAGGGGGCCGTCCGCCGCGAGGGCTCGGGCTGGCTCCTCACCGGCGAGCCGTGGGTCTACGACGCCGAGCGCTACCGCGAGGTGACCGCGCTGCGCCGCGCCGAGCAGGAGGCGATGGCGGCGTTCGGCGCCGACGGGCGCTGCCTGATGATGGCCCTGCAGCAGGAGCTCGACGACCCCGCGCCGGAGGCGTGCGGTCGCTGCGCGGTGTGCACGCAGCCGCGCTTCGACGGACCCCTCGACGAGATGCTGATCCAGCACGCCGCGCGCCTCCTGCGCTCCCAGCCCGTCGTGCTGAGCGTGCGCCGCCAGACCCCGAAGACGGCCGACCAGCCGGGCAAGCGCATCCCGCCCGAGCTGCAGCTGGAGGAGGGCCGTGCGCTGGGCCGGGCCGGTGATGGCGGGTGGGACCCGCTCGTGCGCGCCGGCCGGCGCGGCGGGCGCTTCGACGACGAGCTCGTGGCCGGCTGCGTCTCGCTCGTGCAGCGCTGGTCGCCGCAGCCGGCGCCCCGGTGGGTGAGCGCGGTGCCGTCGCAGCGCTCGGGCGACCTCGTCCCCGCGTTGGCGCGCCGGCTCGCCGACGCCCTCGGCCTCCCGTACGTCGACCTCCTGCAGCGCACGGGGTCCAACCCGCCCCAGCGCGAGATGGCGAACTCCGCCCAGCAGGTGGCCAACGTGCGCGGGCAGTTCGCCGTGACCGAGCGGCCGCCGTCCGAGCCGGGCCTGCTCGTCGACGACACGCGCTACTCGGGCTGGACGCTCGCGACGGTCGGCGCGCAGCTGCGCATGGCCGGCGCCGGCCCGGTCCACCCGCTCGTGCTCGCGCTCGCCGGCGCCTGACCGCGGCCGGCGGCCTCACGGCCTCAGGGCTTGACGGTCACGAGCCCGCGCATGCCCGGATGCAGCGAGCAGATGTACGGATAGCGCCCGGGCTGGGAGAACGTCCGCGCGTAGTCCGCGCCGCGGGCCATCCCGGCCGAGCGGAACCCGGTCGGCGACTGCTCGACGTTGTGCTCGGCGGGGTCGGCGTTGCGCCAGGTGACCGTCTGTCCCACCGAGACGGTGAGGGCCTTCGGCTTGAAGTCGAAGCCGGCGATCTGCACGGCCGCGCCCGCGGTCGTGCCCGCGGCCGGCGCGGCGGGCGCGGCTGGCTTGGGGGCGGGGCGCGCCGCGCCGCGGCGGACGCGCATCAGGCCCTCCATGCCGCGGTCGTCGTGGTCGCCGACGAAGCACTCGATCTCGTACACGCCGGCGGGCAGCGTCACGCGCATGCGGACGGTCTGGCCGGGGCGCAGCACGGCCGACTCGAGCTCGAAGCGCTCGCCGCCGCGACCCTCGCCGCTCTCGGCCTTCAGCTCGAGGCCGTGGGCGAGCTTGCCGCGGTTGGAGATCACGAGCGTCACCGGGCCGGGCCGCACCGCGCCGTCCGTGACAACCGCCCACTCGCCCATCGTGATCCGTAGCTCGCGCCGGCGCGGCGGGCGCCGCGGCGCCGGCGCGGCGGCGACGGCGGCGGGCGCCGCGGCGCGCTCGGGCGCCGGCGCGGCGGCGTTGGCGGTCCCCGGCGACGCCTGGTCGAGGGGCGGCGCCGGCTCGGAGGTCGCCGAGCCGCCGCACCCGGCGAGGAGGGCGGTCGCGGCGGCGAGCGCCAGGCCGGTGCGGACGGCGGGCCGGCGGGTCTGAAGGGTCATCGTGGGCTCCTGGTCGTCATGACCAGCAGCCTTTCGCCGGCGCCCTTAGGCGATGTCCACCCGAAGGTGAAGAAAGGGAAGATCCGCTTCAGGATTGCGTCAAGGCGCCGGCCTCAGGCGCCGGCGGCGCGGGCGTCCTCGAGCGCGCGCCGGATGCGCTTCGGCGAGACCGAGCCGCGCGTCCCGAGGGCCTGGGCGAACACGCTGACGCGCAGCTCCTCGAGCATCCACGGCACCTGGCGCAGGGTGCCGGGGAGCGGCCGGCCGCGCGGCCACTCGGCGAGGCGGCGGTGGTAGGCCTCCTCGAGCTCGTGGATCTCGCGCATGCGCTCGAGGTCCTTGGCCGGCGCGTCGGCGAGGCGCTCGAGCCGGCGGGCCGCGGCGCGCAGGTAGCGCTCGACGTCGGGCAGCCGGTCGATGCCGGTCGCCGCGACGAAGCCCGGGTACAGCAGCCGGCGCAGCTGGTCCTCCACGTCGCGGCGGGCCTCGTGCAGCGGCGCGGAGGTCAGCGGCTCGAGGCGGCGGCGGACGTCGCGCGCGGCGTCGAGGACGCGGGCGACCTCGCGGACCGTGCGCTCGGTGGTTGCCACGAGGCTGCCGGCGACGTGCCCGCGCAGGCGCGTGAAGCCGGGCTCGTCCCACGCCGGGCCGCCGGCCTCGGCCAGCAGCGCGGCGACTGCCGCCTCGGCCGCGTCCTCCAGGACCGCGCGCGGGCCCGCGTGCGGCGCGGCGGTCAGCGCGAGCTGCGTGGCGTTGTCCATGCGCACCGACTTCACCGGCGACGGCACGCTCAGGAGGAGCAGCCGCTTCGTGCCGGCCACCATCGCGGCGCGCTGGGCCTGCGGCGTGTCGAGCACGCGCACGCCGGCGGTCTCGCCCTCGTCGACGAGCGCCGGATAGGCCGGCAGCTGCGTGCCCGGGAGCGTGACCTCGCGCGGCAGCGTCCCGATCGTCCAGCTGCGCAGGCCGTGGCGCTCGAGCTCCGGCGCGGCGGCGGCGAGCTGCGCGCGCAGCCGCGGGCGGACCTCCTCGCGCAGGCGGTCGAGGTCGTGGCCCGCGGCGATCGGCGCGCCGTCCTGATCCTCGACGCAGAAGCGCATCCGCAGGTGGGGCGGGAGGCGGGTCGGGTCCCAGGCCTCGCGCGGGACGCGCACGCCGCGCAGGCGCTCCAGGCCCTCGGCGAGCGCGTCGAGCAGCGGGCGGCGGCGCGGCTCGAGCTCGGCGAGCAGCTGCGCGGTCACCTCCGGGACGGGCACCAGCGGGCGGCGAAGGTCCTTCGGCAGCGAGCGGATGAGCGTGGTGACGAGCTCGGCGCGCAGCCCGGGCACGAGCCAGTCGAAGCCGACCGGCCGCAGCTGCGCGAGCGCGGCGAGCGGGACGTGCACGGTCACGCCGTCGTCCTCGACGCCGGGCTCGAAGCGGTAGCTGAGGGGCAGGGTGAGCTCGCCCTGGCGCCACGCCGTCGGCCAGTTGCGCGCCTCGATGGCGGCCGCCGCGTCGGCGTTGACGAGCAGCTCGCGGGTGAAGGTCAGAAGCTCGGGCCGCCTGCGGCGCTCGTCGCGCCACCACCGGTCGAAGTGTCCGCCGGAGACCACGTCGCGCGGGACGCGCTCGTCGAAGAAGTCGTGGATCGCCTGGTCGTCGACGAGGATGTCGCGCCGGCGGGCGCGGTCCTCGAGCGCCTGCACCTCGGCGACGAGCGCGCGGTTGTCGTCGAGGAAGTGGTGGCGCGCCTCCCAGTCGCCCTCCACGAGCGCGCGGCGGATGAACAGCTCGCGCGAGAGCTCCGGGTCGATGGACGAGTACTGGACGGTGCGCCCGGCGACGATCGGCAGACCGTAGAGCGTCACGCGCTCGGTCGCGACGACCGACCCGCGCAGCGCGTCCCACCGCGGCTCGCTGTAGCTGCGCTGGAGCAGGTGCTCGGCGAGCGGCTCGGCCCACTCGGGCTGGACGCGCGCGGCCGTGCGGCCCCACAGCCGAGACGTCTCGACGAGCTCGGCCACCATGATCCACGGCGGCTGCTTCCGCGCCAGCGCCGAGCCGGGGAAGATCTGGAAGCGCGCGTTGCGCGCGCCCTGGTAGTCGCGCCGGTTGCCGTCCTTCATCCCCATATGGGAGAGGAGCCCGGCGAGGAGCGCGACGTGGATCTGCTGCGGCTCGGCGGGCTCCTGGTTGATGGTCACGCCGACGCCGCGGGCCGCGCCGCGGAGCTGGCCGACGAGGTCCTGCCACTCGCGCACGCGCAGGTAGTGGAGGTACTCGCTGCGGACGCGCCTGCGGAACTGGTTGTTCGAGAGGGCGCGCTGCTGCTCGCGCAGGTAGCGCCACAGGTTGAGGTACGCCAGGAAGTCGGAGGTCTCGTCGGCGAAGCGGGCGTGCTGCTGGTCGGCCGCCTGCTGCGCGTCGGCGGGGCGCTCGCGCGGATCCTGGATCGACAGCGCCGCCGCGATGACGATGACCTCGTTCGCGCACCCGAGCCGGTCGGCCTCGAGGACCATGCGCCCCATGCGCGGGTCGACGGGCAGCTGCGCGAGGCGGCGGCCGAGCGGCGTGAGGCGCTTCGCCGGATCGGCGGCGTCGGGGTCGATCGCCCCGAGCTCGTGCAGCAGCCGCATGCCGTCGCGGACCTGGCGGCGGTCGGGCGGGTCGAGGAACGGGAAGTCCTCGATCTCGCCGAGGCCCAGCGCGGCCATCTGGAGGATGACCGACGCGAGGCTCGTGCGCTGGATCTCGGGGTCGGTGAAGCGCGGGCGCCGCTCGAAGTCCTCCTCGGTGTAGAGGCGGATCGCGATCCCGTTCGCCGTGCGCCCGGAGCGGCCCTTGCGCTGGTCGGCGGAGGCCTGCGAGATCGGCTCGATCGGCAGCCGCTGGACCTTCAGGCGCGCGCTGTAGCGGCTGATCCGCGCGGTGCCCGGGTCGACGACGTAGTGGATCCCGGGCACGGTGAGCGACGTCTCGGCGACGTTCGTGGCGAGGACCACGCGCCGGCTCGTGTGGGGCTCGAAGACCCGGTGCTGCTCGGCGGTGGACAGCCGCGCGTAGAGCGGCAGCACCTCGAGCTCGGACCCGAACCGGCCGGCGAGCGTGTCCGCGGTGTCGCGGATCTCGCTCTCCCCGCTGAGGAACACGAGCACGTCGCCGCGGCCGTCGCGCATGAGCTCCTCGACGGCGTCACCGATCGCCTCGGGCTGGTCGCGCTCCTTGGCGCCGTCCGGGTCGTCGGGATCGACGATCGGCCGGTAGCGGACCTCGACGGGGTACGTGCGCCCGGAGACCTCCACGACGGGCGCGTCGTCGAAGTGGCGGCTGAAGCGCTGGGGGTCGATCGTCGCCGAGGTGATGATCACCTTCAGGTCCGGGCGCTGCGGCAGGATCCGCCGGACGTAGCCCAGGAGGAAGTCGATGTTGAGGCTGCGCTCGTGCGCCTCGTCGATGATGATCGTGTCGTAGCGGCGCAGCAGCCGGTCGGACTGGATCTCGGCGAGCAACAGGCCGTCGGTCATGAGCCGCACGAGGGTGTCCTCGCGGGAGCGGTCGCTGAAGCGCACGGCGTACCCGACGGCCTCGCCGAGCGGCACGTGGAGCTCCTCGGCGATGCGCTCGGCGACGGTGCGCGCGGCGAGCCGGCGCGGCTGGGTGTGCGCGATCGTGCCGCGGATCCCGCGCCCGAGCTCGAGGCAGATCTTCGGCAGCTGGGTCGTCTTGCCCGATCCCGTCTCGCCGGCGACGATGACGACCTGGTGATCGCGGATCGCGGCGAGCAGATCGTCGCGGCGGGCGCTCACCGGCAGTTGGGGCGGGTACTCGATCCTCGCCGGCACCGCCGCGCGCCGGCGGGCGACGAGCCCCTCGGCGCGCTCGACGTCCGCGGCCACGCGCGCGAGCGCGTCGCCGCGCGCCTGCGGGTCCTCGGTGCGCCGCAGCCGGTCCACGCGCCGGCGCAGCCGGTGCTCGTCGCGGACCGTCACCGCGCCCAGCCGCGCGCGAAGCTCGCCGAGCGGCGCGTCGCGGCGCTCGAGCGTGGCGTCGCGGTCGCGCTCGGGGGACGGGGGCATCAGGTTCACGATAGGACGACGGGCGCGATCCTCCGCGCGGATCCCGCGCGCTACGGCGCGGTGATCCGTCCCGGCGGGGCGGTGCCCGCCGAGGCGTAGCGTCGCACCTGGGCGGCGTGACGGACGCGCCGCTGGCGCTGCCAGTCGACCAGGAGGATGTGGATCGTCCCGGCGACCGGGATGGCCCCGAGGGCGCCGATCACCCCGGCGACCTCGGCGCCGACGAGGACCGAGATCAGGATCGCCAGCGGCGAGAGCTGGACGGTGCGCCCGTAGACGAGCGGCTGCAGGAGGTGGTTCTCGAGCTGCTGGTAGACGACGAAGTACCCGAGCACGATCAGCGCGGCCGTCACCGAGTGCGTGAGCGCGACGAGCGTGACGATGATCGCGGCGAGCGTCGCCCCGGCCAGCGGGATGAGGTCGAGGATCGCCACGACGAGGCCCAGCGCCAGGGCGTACGGCACGCCGACCGCCAGCAGCACGATCGTCGTGGCGATCCCGGCGATCGCGCTGATGAGCAGGTTGCCGCTCACGTAGCCGCCGACCGTGCGCGACACGTCGTGGGCGACGCGGCGCCACCGCGGCCGCTCGCTCGGCGGCAGCATCCCGAACGCGCGCTCCAACCACGCGGGCCCCTCGAGGAGCATGAAGAACGTCAGGAACGTGATCGTCAGCACGCCCGCGACGAAGGTGAGGACGCTGCGCGTGACGTCGAGCGCCGCGGTCGCGCCGCCGGCGAGGCGGCCGGCGCCGTTGCCCTGCACCGCCTGCTGCACCCGGTCGACGACGTGGTACTTCGTCTCCAGGAAGCCGAGCGGGCCGCGCCCCGCGGTGAGGTCGCGCACGTAGCCCGGGGCGGCCTGGACGAGGTCGTCGACCTGCTGGATCAGCGTCGGGACGATGAGGGCGCCCAGCCCCACGATGACCAGCGTCACGACGAGGTAGACGATGGCGGCGGCCGTGCCCCGGCGCCCGACGCCGCGGCGCTGGAGCGCGTCGACCGCGGGGGAGAGGGCCACGGCCAGGAAGACCGACACGAACGTCCAGACGAGGACGCGTCGCGAGACCCAGAGCACCCACAGCGCCACGCCGACGCCGACGAGCACGAGGGCGGCGGTGAGGATGCTGCGCGGGCGGAAGGTGACGACGCGCTCAGCGGCCATGGGCACGCAGTAGCCGAACTGCGACGCCGCCCAAACCGCCGGTTCCGGGCTGGCGCACGGCCGCCCCTCGCGCGAGGCGCGAGGGGCGGTGCGACGCCGCTGCCGGCAGGCGGCGGCGCTTCGTCAGACGTGGACGAGGACCGGGGCTCCGGTGCCCTCGGCCTCGGCGTCGTCCTCGGGGTCGTGCACGGGCTCCGGCTTGCGGAACGGCAGGAGGAACGCCGAGAGGAACGAGATGGCGAGCAGCGCGAGCGCCCACCAGAACGTCGACGCGAACGCGTCGGCCATGAGCGGGGCGATCCGCTCGCGCACGGCGTCCGGCACCTGCGTGGCGCCGAGGCCGCCGCCCTCGCCGCTCTGCGGGAGGCGGTCGGACAGCGCGGTGATGAGCAGGACGGACATGACGGCGGTGCCGATCGAGGCGCCGACCTGCTGGATGATGTTCAGCGACGTGCTCGCCTTCGCGACGGCCGCCTTGCGCAGCGTCTGCATCGCGCCGGACATGATCGGCATCATCGCGCCGCCCATGCCCATGCCGAAGACGAACAGGATCCCGCTGAGCGTCCAGTAGGACGTGTCGGCGGTGATCTGGGTCAGGCCCAGCGTCCCGAGCATGATCAGCGTCGTGCCGACGAGGACGATCTTCGCGATGCCGGTCTTGTCGGTGAGCTGGCCGGCGATCGGCATGACCAGCATCGCGCCGAAGCCCTGCGGCGCGAGCAGCAGGCCGCTCATGAGCGCGGACTCGCCGCGGACCGCCTGCAGGTACAGCGGCAGCAGCAGCATCGAGCCGAACACGGCGATGACGAACAGGATCAGCGTGCCGGAGGCCGCCGCAAACGTGCGGTTCTTGAACAGCCGCAGGTCGATGAGCGGCTCCTCGGTGCGCAGCGCGTGCCACACGAACGCGGCGAGCAGCGCCGCGCCGGCGAGCGCCGGGACGAGCACCTTCGTGGCCCCGAAGCCGCCGGCCGAGCTCGTCTCGGCGAGGCCGTAGATCAGCAGGGCGAGGCCGGGCGAGAGCATCGCGAGGCCCAGCGCGTCGAAGCGGTGGCGCGGCTCCGGCCGGTCGGTCGGCAGGATCCGGAACGCCATCACCAGCGCGACGATGCCGATCGGGACGTTGATGTAGAAGATCCAGCGCCAGGAGACCGAGTCGACGAGGTAGCCGCCCAGGATCGGCCCGAGGATGGGGCCGAGCAGCATCGGCACGCCGATGATGGCCATCACGCGCCCGACCCGCTGCGGGCCGGCGGTGCGCGTCAGGATCGTCATGCCGGCGGGCATGATCATGCCGCCGCCGAGGCCCTGAAGGATCCGGAAGAAGATCAGCGACTCGGCCGACCAGGCCGCGCCGGCGAGCGCGGATCCGCCCATGAACAGGCCGATCGAGATGATGTAGAGGCGCTTCGTGCCGAAGCGGTCGGCGGCCCAGCCGGTGATCGGGATCACCGTGGCCAGCGCCAGCGTGTACCCGGTCGCCACCCACTGGATCGTGGACAGCGGTGAATCGAACTCCTGGGAGAGCGTGTTGATCGCGACGTTGACGACGGTGACGTCGAGGATCGACATCACCGCGCCGAGCACGACGACCGACGCGACGAGCATGAGCCCGCGGTCGAGCTTGTCCGACCCGGCGGCCGCCGGCGAGCCGGAGGTTGACGGAGAGGTTGACATGGGTCCTTTCAGTGCTTCTCGAGAGAGTGCAGGGGGAGGATCGGGAGGAGGACGCGGTCGACGAGCTCCTCCACGAAGGCGTCGTCGATGGGCTCGCGGGCGATCATCACGCGGGTGAACACGAGCGATCCCGCGATGTCGGCGAAGAGCGGGGTGACCACGGCGCCGGGCGCGAGCTCGCCGCGCGCTGTGGCGCGGTCGAGGAGTTGCGCCCAGCGCGCGCGCTCGGGCGCGATGGCGCGCTCGCGGAACAGCGTGGCGAACTCGTCGCTGGAGCGCAGCAGGCCGGTGAGGCCCGCCACGATCTGGGCGTTCTCGTCGCCGCTGATCGTCTCCGCCTGGGCGTGGACGACGGCGAGCAGGTCGCCGCGCAGGCTGCCCGTGTCGGCGGCGACCGCCTCGTCCTTGCGGTGGCGGATCGCGTCGGCGACGACCTCCGACTTGCCGTTCCAGCGGCGGTAGATCGTGGGCTTGCTGACCCCCGCCCGCTCGGCGATCGCGTCGACGGTCATGCGGTCGTAGCCGACCTGGGCGACGAGCGCGAGCGCGGCGTCGAGGATGCGGGCGTCGCGCGCCGGGTCACGCGGGCGGCCCCGCGCAGGGGCCTGGACGGTCTGTGCGGACGTCGCCATCGTTACGACACCGTATCGTAAAGTTTGACGGACGCCTCGAGCGATTTCCCGGGCTGTCCGCCTGATGACCCCGCGCGCGCTACGCCGCGAGCTCGACCGCCAGCTCGCGCAGGCGGTCGAGGACCGGCAGCGCGGTCCCGCGGCGCCACGCGAGGGCGATGCCCACCGTCGGCTCCGGCGGGCAGAAGCGGCGGTAGAC
>JAXDHC010000058.1:0-2812 GCA_034664705.1 Solirubrobacteraceae bacterium | reverse complement strand
CTCACCGGCCGGCGGAGCGCAGCAGCTCGGCGCGGATGAACCCGTCGAGGTCGCCGTCCAGGACGCCCTGGGCGTTGCCCACCTCGTGGCTCGTGCGGTGGTCCTTGACCATCGTGTACGGGTGCAGGACGTAGGAGCGGATCTGCGAGCCGAAGTTGACGTCCTGCGCCTCGCCGCGCTCCTTGGCGATCTCCTCGCGGCGCTTGCGCTCCTGCAGCTCGAGCAGCTTCGCGCGCAGCATCTTCATCGCCGTCTCGCGGTTGGCGCCCTGCGAGCGCTCGTTCTGGCACTGCACGACGATCCCGCTCGGCCGGTGCGTGATCCGGACCGCCGAGTCGGTCTTGTTGACGTGCTGGCCCCCGGCGCCCGACGCGCGATAGGTGTCGACCTGGAGGTCGTCGTCCTGGATCTCGACGTCGCCGATCTCGTCGACGACCGGCGCGACCTCGACGCCGGCGAACGACGTCTGGCGGCGGTTGGCGGCGTCGAACGGCGACAGGCGGACGAGGCGGTGCACGCCCTTCTCGGCGGCGAACAGGCCGTAGGCGTTCTCGCCGCTCGCACGGAACGTGGCCGACTTGATCCCCGCCTCCTCCCCCGCGCTGGCCTCGAGCAGCTCCACCTTGAACCCGCGCCGCTCGGCCCAGCGCATGAGCATCCGCAGCACCATCTCGGCCCAGTCCTGCGCGTCGGTCCCGCCCGCGCCGGCGTTGACGGTGATGAGCGCGTCGCCGGTGTCGTAGCGACCCGAGAACAGGCGCTCCTCCTCGAGCTCGGAGAGGCGCGCCTCGACGGTGCTGAGCACGCCCTCGAGCTCATCGGCGAGCGAGTCGTCCTCCTCGGCCATCTCGGCGAGGGCCTCGAGGTCGCCGACCTCGCTCTCCAGCACGCGCCAGGTCTCCAGGCGCCGCGTCGTCCGCGCGTGCTCGGCGCTGACCTTCGCGGCGTTCTGCTGGTCATCCCAGAAGCCCGGCGCCTGCATCTGGCCCTCGAGCTCCTCGGTACGGCGCGCCAGCGCCTCGGCGTCGAAGCCGCCGCGCAGGAGCTCGAGCTGCTCGTGGATCGCGCTCAGGCGCTGGGGAACCGGCTGGCTGTTGTCCATGACCGCCGATCCACGCTAGCACCGTCATGGCCGCGCCGGCCGCCGTGCGCTCACCCGCCCTCGACGGCCTGACGGAGGTCGTCGGCGTAGTCGCTGTACGGGTAGATCGGGTACGCCTGGGTCGTCACCGAGCCGCCCATCTGCCGGATGATCGGCAGCCCCGCCAGCGCCTGGTCCAGCACGTGGTGATCGGGGAACTCGCAGACCGCGAACACCGTTCGCTGACCCGCCACCTTCCAGAGGCCCACGATGGCGCCGGCCTCCACCGCGCCCATCGCCGCCTTGGCCTCCTCGTGCCAGATCTGGAACAGCTGCTCGGTCGTCATGTCGACCGGCTGCTGCACGTCGAAGCGCACCATGTACAGCATCGCGACCTCCGGGTGGGTTGTAGCCGTCTACGCGTCCTGCGGCGTGTCGAACCGGCCGCCGTCGATGAGCTCGACGCGGTAGCCGTCGGGATCGGCGACGAAGCAGATCGTGTACTCCTCGCGGCCGCCCGGGTGATACGGGGGCTTCTCGGGCTGGATGCCCTGCTCCGCGAGCCGGGCGAGGAGGGCGTCGAGATCGTCGACCGTCAGGGCCACGTGGCCGTAGCCCGTCCCGAGGTCGTAGGGCTCGTCCTGGCCGACGTTGACCGTCAGCTCGAGGGTGTCGCCGTCGCCCGGGAGGCCCATGTAGATGTTGTAGGCACTTCCGAAGTCCAGCTTGCCGCGCCGCTCGAAGCCGAGGGCCTCGTAGAACCGCAACGACGCGTCGATGTCGCGCACGCGCATGTTGGTGTGCACCAGGCGTGCGCTCAAAGCGCACCTCCCTTCAGCTCGGAGGCGATGTGCTCGGCCTGGCGGATGGCCAGGGCCACGATGGTCAGCGTCGGGTTCGCCGCGGCGCCCGTCGTGAAGACGCTGCCGTCGGAGACGTACAGGTTGGGCACGTCGTGGGCGCGGCCGAAGCCGTCGACCACGCCGTCCTCGGGCCTATCGCTCATGCGCGCGGTACCGAGGTTGTGCGTCGAGGGGTACGGCGTGACGCGGCGCGTCCGGCGCGCGTCGACGGCCTCGTAGACCGACTCCCCGGCGCGGTAGGCGTGCTCGCGCATCGCCTCGTCGTTGGGGTGGTCGTCGAAGTGCACGTTGGGCACCGGCTGGCCGTGCTGGTCGGTGACGTCGGCGTTCAGCGTGACGCGGTTGGTCTCGCACGGCATGTCCTCGCCGACGAGCCACATGCCCGCCGTGTGCTCGTAGGCCTCCATCGCGTCGGCGAAGTCGCGGCCCCAGGCCCCCGGGTCCAGGAACGCGGCGTAGAACGGCAGGCCGAGCCCGAGCAGCTGCATGTAGTAGCCGCCGACGAACCCGCGGTCGGGGTCGTTGCGCGCCTCGTCGGTGACGATGCCGGACATCGTCTCGCCGCGGTACATGCGCACGGGCTTGTCGAAGCTCGCGTAGACCGAGCCGGTGAGGTGGCGCATGTAGTTGCGCCCGAGCTGACCGGAGGAGTTCGCCAGGCCGTCGGGGTGGCTGTTCGACGCGGAGTTCAGCAGCAGCCGGGCGGTCTCGATCGCGTTGCCGGCGACGCAGACGACGCGCGCCCGCTGACGCTGCTCGCTGCCCTCGGCGTCCATGTAGCGCACCTCGTTCACGCGGCCGTCGCCGTTGTGCTCGACGCGGACGGCGTGCGACTCGGGGCGCAGGTCCAGCTTGCCCGTGGCCTCGG
>JAXDHC010000057.1:0-6381 GCA_034664705.1 Solirubrobacteraceae bacterium | reverse complement strand
GGTGATCTGGGCGATGCTCTTGTCCGGATCGGCGCTGTCGGCGACCATCAGCAGCGTCCCGCCGCCCTCGTACTTGCCCGACGTGAACCCGGCGGCCTTGAAGTACTTGGCCATCAGGGCCTTGTCGCCCTTCGGGTTGCGCATGAAGTCCGGGTCGCCCGGAGCCTTCAGGCCACCCGCCTCGTCGAAGCCCTGGATGCCCGGCGGGATGAAGTGCTGGGCGATCGGGCCGATCGCCTCGCCACCGCGCGCGAGGCGCAGCTGCGTGCGGTCGAAGCCGGCGATGACGGCCTTGCGGACGTTGATGTCGTCGAACGGCTTGGCCTTCGTGTCGAGGGACACGTAGCGGAAGCCGCCGCTCGGCTTGAGCGAGATCTGCGACTTGTTGCGCTGCAGCGCCTGCTTCAGCACCGCCGGCGGCACGCCGCCGTCACCCGAGATGAGCGACTGGCCGGCCAGGATGCGCCGCGAGGCCACGGTCGAGTCCTCGTTGCCCTCCTGGATCGTCCACTCGTCGACGTAGGCCGGACGGTAGTCGCCGACCTTCTGGTAGTTCGGGTTGCGGACGATGTGGATCAGCTGGCCCGGCTTGTAGCCGGTGAGCTTGCCGCTCGCGTCGTTCTCGATCATGTACGGCCCGGTGAACACCTGGTTGTTGCCGTACGTCGACTCGCTCTTGGCGTCGAACTTGCGCGCGTACTCCTTGGGCACCGGCGCCGAGATCGGCATGGCCAGCGCACCGGCGAGCGTGGCGCCCGTGCCGCGGTCGAGGCGGAAGACGATCGTCTGGTCGTCGGGCGTCTCGATGCCGGAGATCGGCTTGTACGAGCCCGGCTTCGAGGGCGCGCCGGTGATGTCGCCGAAGTACGCCTGGGCGTAGCCGTTGCCGAGGTTGCGCGTGAAGGCGCGCTCGATCGCGTACTTGACGTCCGCGGCGGTCACCTCACGGTTGACCGGCGGGGAGTACTTGACGCCCTTGCGGATCTTCACCGTGACGGTCTTGCCGTCGCCGGAGACCTGCGGCTGGCTCTCGGCGAGGTCCGGGATGGCCTCGTCGGTGGTGCTCGGCCCGTAGGAGTAGAGCGTCCGATGGAGGCCCTGCATGATGCCGATCGCGAACGAATAGTACGTCCGGCCGGGATCGATGAAGTCGACGTCGCCGGCGGCGAGCATCGTGATCTTGCCGCCCCGCTTGCCCTCCTCGCCGGTGTTGGCGCTGGCGGTGCCCTCGAGCAGGGCGCCGGGGCCGCTCTCCTGCTTCTGGTCGGCCTGCTGGCCGCCTCCGGCGTTCCCACCATCTCCCGAGTCCGATCCACCGCATGCGGCGAGGCCAACCATGGCCGTGACCGCGAGCAGGGCCAAGAGGACCCTCATGAGGGACCTTGACATTTAGCGTCCTTTCTTTGGAACAAACACTGCAAGTGCACCCGGGCCGGACTCCTCACTTCCGGCCGCGAGGGTTGAGCGCGTCCTGCAGTCCATCGCCCACGAGATTGAACGCGAGGACGGTGAGCAACAGGGCAAGCCCAGGAAACAGCATGTACCACCAGGAGTCGGGGAACTGACCCGACGCCTCGGCGATCATCGCGCCCCATGACGGTGTCCCGCCCTGCACGCCGACGCCCAGGAAGGACAGCGACGCCTCGAGCAGGATGTTCACCGGGATGAGCAGCGACGTGTAGACGATGAGCGGAGCCACCAGGTTGGGCAGGATGTCCCGCGCGATGATCCGGCGGTTCGAGGCGCCGAGCGATCGCGCGGCCTCCACGAACTCCTTCTCACGGAGCGACAGCGTCTGCCCGCGGACGATCCGGGCGATGTACGGCCAGGTGAACAGCGAGATCACGAGGATCACGACGCCCAGCCCCGGCTGCACGAGTCCGCCGACGCACCCGTCGGCGCCCGAGCAGGCCGCCGCCAGGCCGAGGCCCAGCAGCAGGATCGGGAACGCCAGGACGAGATCGGTCGTCCGCGACAGCATCGTGTCGACGAACCCGCCGAAGAACCCGGCCACGAGCCCGACGGTCGTCCCGATGAGGGCTGCCAGGCCGGTGCCCAGGACCGCCGCCTCCAGCGAGACGCGCGAGCCGTAGATCGTCCGCGACACGAGGTCGCGGCCGAGCTGGTCGACGCCGAACGGATGCTGCGCCGACGGTCCGGTCGCCGTCCCGAACGCGTCCAGCGCATCCGGGTTCTGGGCCTTCGGTCCCTGCACGCCGAGCGCCTTGACGATCAGCGGTGCCAGGATCGCGATCAGGAGGAGGAGGACGATGAAGCCGAGCGCGGTCATGGCGACCTTGTCACGCCGGAAGCGCATGACGAACAGCTGCGTCGGTGACCGCGCGACGATCGTGCGCTCACCGCCCTCGTCGATGAACTCGGCGTCCTGCTCGACGACGACCAGAACGTCCGGCGCGTCACTGCTCATGCGCGCCTACCACTCCGTCCTTCATGGGGTTCTGCCAACCTCCTCCTCCGCCGTGGCGACACGGCGTCTGCGGCGGCAACTTACACCTTCGGCAAGCCCAAGGCGCCATCGGGGGGCGCCGCGGATGTCCCTGCAGATGGTGCCTCTTCGCCGCGATCGCCACAATGATGCCGGTCTGCCCTCGTAGCTCAACGGATAGAGCACGCGCCTCCTAAGCGCGGGATGCAGGTTCGATTCCTGCCGGGGGCATTCCTCCCTGCGCACGGGCGGCGTTGCAAGGCGACGTGCACGGCGCGGTGGGCCGCCGAGCTACCGTCCGCCGCGGCCCGGCCGCCAACCCCCCGAGGTCCGGGCTCGCGTGGGGCAGGGATGCCCGCGCGAAGATCCCCGCGCCGCTCAGGCCGCGCGGTCGGGCCGGTCGGGGTAGACGTCGTCGATCGTCGCCAGCGGCTCGTACGGCGCGGCGACGGCCTCGCGGATGCGCTCGGCGCCGCCGGCCAGGCGGTCGAGGATCGCCACGACGCCGACGATCTCGTGGCCGGCCTCGCGCACGGCCTCGATCGCCTGCAGCGTCGAGCCGCCCGTCGTGACCACGTCCTCGACGATGAGGCACCGGTCCTCGGGCTCGAGCAGCGGCCCCTCGATCCGGCGCTGCAGACCGTGCTGCTTGAGGTCCTTGCGGACGAAGAACGCCTTGACGTCGGCGCCGCCGGCCAGCGCGGCGCACGCGGGGGCGTCGGCGCCCATCGTCAGGCCGCCGACGGCGGTGGCGCCCCAGGCCCGTGCGCGCTCGGCCACGAGCTCGCCGAGGGCGGCGAAGCCCGGCGGGCGCAGGATGGCGCGCTTGGCGTCTACGTAGTAGTGCGCGGTGCGGCCGCTCGTGAGGACCACCTCACCGATCACGAGCGCGTGGCCGCGCAACTCCTCGATCAGCCGGTCGCGCGCGCTCATGCGCGCCGTACTCTATCCGGCGTGCTCGAGGGTCCCCTCCGCGCCCTGGCCGTCGCGGCGAGCGTCATCGTGGTCCTGAGCTTCGCGCTGTTCGCGATCGACGAGACCCGCGCGGCGTCGCAGCGCAGCTCCGACGCCGTGTCCGGGCGCAGCCCCGCGCGGGTGCCGGACCCGTCGCCGGCGCAGGAGCGCACGCGCGAGCGCGCGCACGGCACGGTGCGCGAGCTGGTCGACGACGCGAACGACGTCCTCGTCTCCCCCTTCGCCGCGGCGAGCCCGGACGGCGGCGACAAGTGGGCACGGCGCGGCGTCCCCGCGACGCTCGCGGTGCTCGTCTACGGCCTCGGCCTGTCGTTCCTCGCCCGGTTCTCGCGGGGCCGCGCGTGAGCGCCGGCCCGGCGCGGCCCCGCTTCGGCGAGGGCCCGCCCTTCGCGCTGGGCGTCGAGGACGAGCTGCTGCTCATCGACGCCCGCACCCACCGGCTCGCCAACACCGCGGTGCAGGTCCTCGACGCGCTCGACGTGCCGGCCGAGGAGGGCACCGCGAAGCCCGACACGTACGCCGCGATGATCGAGCTCACGTCGCCGGTCTCGCCCGACGCCACGGCCGCGGTCGCGGCCATCGCGCGCCTGCGCGCGCGGGTCCGGGACACCGGAGCCGCGGTCGTCGGCGCGGGCGTGCACCCCGACGGCCCCTTCGGCGACGTCGTGCACTACCCGGCCGAGCGCTACCAGCTGCTCGAGCGGATGATGCGCGGCCTGCTGCGGCGCACGCCGACGGCGGCGCTGCACGTCCACGTCGGCATGCCGGACGCCGAGGCGGCCATCCGCGCCGCCAACGGCTTGCGCGAGCACCTCCCCGTGCTCGGCGCGCTGGCGGCCAACTCGCCGTTCTGGCACGGGCGCGACTCCGGGATGGCCAGCGCGCGGTCGCCCATGTTCCGCGGCTATCGCGGCGCCGAGCTGCCGCGCGCGTTCGCGTCGTACGACGACTACGCCGAGACCATCGCCGCCACGGTCGCCGCCGGCGACCTCCCGGACTACACGTTCCTCTACTGGGACGTGCGCCCGCACCCGAGGCTCGGGACCGTCGAGGTGCGCGCGATGGACGCGCAGTCGGCCCTGTGGGCGGAGGCCGGCCTCGCGGCGCTCGTGCACGCGCTGGCGCGGCGCGAGGCCGAGGGCCACGGCCCGTGGACGCCGCGCGAGGCGCTCGTCGAGGCCGCCTTCGCCGCCGCCCGTGACGGCCTGGACGCGCGCCTGCCGCTGGACGGCGCCCTGCGCCCGGCCCGCGAGGTCGTCGCGGCGACGCTCGAGCTGGCCCGCCCGCACGCCCGCGAGCTCGGCTCCGAGGACGCCCTGGACGGCGTCGAGCGGACCCTCGCCGAGGGCAACGGCGCGGACCGCCAGCGCGCGGCCTTCGCGCGCGGCGGGATGGAGGCGGTGCTCGGCCTGCTGGTGGCCGAGGCCGAGGCGGACCTCTAGGCGCGCCCTACGGGTAGACGTCGACCCGGTCGCCGTGGCGGAGCCAGTTGAAGATCGGCACCGCCTCGGGGACCGGAACGCGCAGGCAGCCGTGGCTGGCCGGGAAGACCGGCACCGACGCGTAGCCGTGGATCGCGTAGCCGCGGATGAAGTAGCTCGAGAAGACCATGCCCTTGGCGTTCGTGCCCGGCGTCTTCAGGTAGACCTTGAAGTGGCCGCGGATCGTCGGCGTCGACGGCGCCCCCGAGCTGACCGGGTAGATGCGCTCCACGTTGCCGCCGCTGATCAGCGCGATCACCTGGCGCGAGAGGTCGGCCTCGACGTGCTTGCCGTGCTCGGGGAAGCGGACGCGGAACTGGCCGCCGCCGCGCGCGAGGCGGCGGAAGACCTCGGCGCCGGCCTCCGTCGTGCGGGCCATGCCGGTCACCTTGCGGAACGCGAGGACAGCGCGCGCCGTGCGCGCGTCGTACTGCCCCCGCCGGCCCACGACATAGCCGCGCTGGGCGAGCTGCGACTGCAGGAGACGCACGGCCGGCCCGCGCGAGCCCGGCCGCGCCGCCGGCGCCACGACGTCCACGCCGACGCCGGTCGCGACGACCGTGGGCGCCTGCGGGGTTGCGAGGTGGGTGGCGCGCACCACGATGCGTCCCGCCCGGCCGGACGTGAACGGCACGAGGGCGAAGGCGGACTCGCCGGTCGGCGAGGGCTGCAGCGCCACCTGGCGCACGTGCAGCTTGCGTCCGTCGCGGTAGAAGCGCACCGTCGCGACCTGGCCGGGCACGAGCGGCTTGAGCACCACGCGCACGCGCCACGGCTGACCGGCGAGGGCGGAGGCCCGCCCGCCGCTCGTGCTCAGCCGCTCGGTGGTGATGCTCAGGTGCGGCGTCGGAGCGGTCTGGGCCGCCGCGGCGGCCGGGACGGCCAGCGCCACCGCGCCGGCGAACGTGAGGAGGAAAGAAAACCGGCGCGTCATGGCGCGCGGACTGTACACGGCGATTGTCCAGGCAACCAACTCGCGGGCCGGCCGGGCCGGTGGCGCGCCCGGGTCCCGGGCCGCGGACCGCGGCGCGCCCGCGCTCAGGAGGCGGGCGCGGGGGCCGGGGCGGGGGCCGCCCGGCCGGACGGCCACACGCGTCGCACGGCCCACGCCGTCAGGCCGATGACGGCCAGCGCGGAGACGAGCAGGATCGGGATCTGCCACGTCCAGTCCTGCGTCGCGCCGAACGCGATCGCGTTGTTGGCGCAGTGCAGCCCGATGCACGGATACAGCGAGCGCGTCCGGACGTAGAGCACGCAGAGCCCGAAGCCGAAGAAGGCCAGCGGCGCGAGGAACGCGGGATCGGACGAGCCCGCGTGGATGACGCCGAACACGAGGCCCGTGATGAGCGCCGCGGGCCAGACGCCGCGCCAGTTGCGCAGCGCGTTGAACAGGAAGCCGCGGAAGAAGAACTCCTCGGCGACCGGCGCGGCGACGGCGACCAGGAACGCCGCGCCGATGAGCGCCGCCGTGCTGTCGTC
>JAXDHC010000056.1:0-4893 GCA_034664705.1 Solirubrobacteraceae bacterium | reverse complement strand
CCCCGACGAGGCGCATCATCAGGTAGCCGACGAGCACGAGCGCCGGGGCCACTGCCGGCGTGATGAACGTCTTGTCGACGTAGGGCACCTGCTGGCCGACGACGGCGATCAGCGGGACGAACGGGATCGCGACGAGGAACAGGCCCGCGGTCACCAGCGACGCCAGCCCCGTGCGGGCTCCCTCCGACACGCCCGCGCCCGACTCGACGTACGTCGTCACCGACGACGCGCCCATGGCCCCGCCGAGCGCAGCGGCGCCGGAGTCCACGACGAGCATGCGGCGCAGCCCCGGCAGCTCGCCGTCCTCGTCGACGAGCCTGCCCGCCGTGCCGACCGCCATCGCGGTGCCGACCGTGTCGAAGAAGTCGGTCATGAACAGCGCGAAGATCGTCGGCACGAGCGCCAGCGTGAGCGCCGCCTCGAGGGCCGAGGGGCTCAGCCCGTCGCCGATCGTCGAGAAGCCGGCGGAGCCCGGCCACTGGGCGACCCTCCCGGGCGCGTCGAGCACGCCGAAGATCAGGCCGAGGCCGGCCGACACGGCGATCCCGGCGAGCAGCGCCCCGCGCACGCCGCGCACGACGAGCACGATCGAGGCGAGGATCCCGGCCAGCGCGATGAGGGGCGGGCCCGCGCTGAGGTCGGCCAGCGCGATGCCGGTCGCCGGGTTGTTGACGACGATGCCGCCCTGGCGGAGGCCGACAAGCGTGATGAACAGGCCGATGCCGACGCCGATCGAGAGCTTCAGCGAGTTCGGCACCGCGCGCACCACCGCCTCGCGCAGTCCGGCGAGGACCAGGATCAGGGCGAGCACCCCCTCGAGCACGATGCACGCCATGCCGACCGGCCAGTCGAGGTTGCGCCCGAGCACGATCTCGAAGGCGACGACGGCGTTCAGGCCGAGCCCGGGCGCCAGCGCGAACGGCAGGTTCGCGTACAGCCCCATCGCCGCGGTCGCGATCGCCGCCGACAGCGCGGTCGCGACGATCACGCCGGTGAGCGGGACGCCCGCCGCCGAGAGGATCGCCGGGTTGACGAAGAGGATGTAGCTCATCGTCAGGAACGTGCTGAGCCCGCCGAGCGCCTCGGTGCGCGGGGTGCTCCCGCGCTCGCTCACGCGGAAGCGGCGCTCGAGCATCGACGACGTCCTCGTGGCGGTGACGGCCATGGCCCCGCAACTTCTAGCGCGCCGCCCCGCGGAACCGCCTGCTCGCGGGCGGTGGACGTCGGGAACCAGCCTCGCGACCGGATGCCGCACTCGTCGCGACCGCGAGCGGCGGCCCGCCACAGGGTCCGCGCGGGCGTACCGACGCGGCGCGCGGGCACCCGCCGTCCATGTCGACGACGGCGCAGCCGCGCCCATCCGAGGAGGCCGCCGAGGAGTCGGACCGCGGCGGCCAGCGGCCGCTCGAGCGCGGCGAGTGGCGGACGCTCGCCGTCCTCGGGGTGCCGACCTTCGCGCTCGCGCTGGGCCTGCCGGTCGTCGTCGGCGCGTGGTCGGACCGCCTGCGGACCCGCCTCGGCGGGCGCGTGCCGTTCGTCCTCGTCGCGACGCCGCCGCTCGTCCTCTCCCTGGCGATCCTCGGCTACGCCGGGAGCATCGTCGCCGCGGCGATCATCGTCGCGGCGTTCTTCGCCGCCTACGACATCGCCTACGAGCCCTACCGCGCGCTCTGTCCCGACCTGATCGACGACGACATCGCAGGCCGGGCCCAGAGCACGCAGGCGCGGTTCCGCGGCGCCGCCACCTGTCTGGCGCTCGTCGGCGGCGGGCTGCTCATCTCGATCGGGACGCCCGTGTCGCTGCGCGACTGCATCGCCGAGCGCCGCGAGCTGCGGGCGTTCCTCGTGGCCAACGCGCTGTGGGAGCTCTCGCTCGCCGCGCTGAAGACGTTCGTCGTGCTCCACATCACGCGCGGGCTCGGCTTCAGCGTCTCGGAGTCGGCCCTCATCATCGGCGCCGGCGCCGTGGTGATCCTGCTCGCGACGCCGGTCAGCGGCAAGCTCGCCGACCGGATCGGGCGCGCGCGGGTCATGCGCATCGGGCTGTACGTCTACGGCGTCGGCCTGCTCGTCCCGGCCTTCACGCAGTCGACGGTGCTCCTCGTACTGGCCATCCCGCTCTCGCCTTCGGCGGCGGCGTGATCATGACGCTCCCGTACGCGCTGCTGATGCCGATGATGCCGGCGGGCCGGCACGGCGCGCTCAGCGGCTTGTAGGCGACCTCGCGAGCGTCCCGTTCGTGAGCCGCCTGCGCGACGAGACGGAGGCGGAGGACGCGGGCGACGCCGCCCCGGACGCCGCCCCCGCCTGACGGCGCGGCGCCTGATTGGCCGGTCAGCCAGCCCCCCAGCGTCTAGGATCCGCGCCGCCAACGCGAGCGAAGGGAGACGTGCATGGGAGTCCTCGACGACAAGGTCGCGATCGTGACCGGCAGCGCCCGCGGCATCGGGCGCGCGACGGCCGAGCTGCTCAGCGAGCACGGGGCCAAGGTCGTGATCAACGATCTCGACGGGGACCTCGCCCAGCAGACCGCCGGCGAGCTCGCGGGCGAGACGACGGTCTACGCCGGGGACCTGACCAAGGAGGGCGCGCCGGACGCGCTCGTGCAGACGGCGATCGACGCGTGGGGCAAGCTCGACATCGTCGTCAACAACGCCGGCTACACGCTCGACGCGCCCATCCACAAGATGAGCGACGACTGGTTCCAGCGGATGCTCGACATCCACCTCATCGTCCCGTTCCGCGTCATCCGCGCCGCCGCGCCGCACCTGCGCGAGCCGGCCAAGGTCGAGCGCGACGAGGGCCGCGAGGTCTTCCGCAAGATCGTCAACGTCTCCTCGATCTCCGGGACGATGGGCAACGCCGGGCAGGCCAACTACGCCGCCGGCAAGGCGGGCATCGTGGGCCTGACGAAGACGCTCGCCAAGGAGTGGGGCCAGTTCAAGGTCAACGTCAACGCGGTCGCCTTCGGCTACATCGAGACGCGCCTGACGGCCTCCAAGGAGCAGTCGAACACCATGCAGATCGACGGCGAGACGGTGCAGCTCGGCATCCCCGACCAGCTGCGCGAGATCGCGCCGATGTTCATCGCGCTCGGCCGCCGCGGCGTCCCGCAGGAGGCCGCGGGCGGCGTGTTCTTCCTGTGCTCGCCGTGGGCGAACTACGTCCACGGCCAGGTCCTGAACGTCACCGGCGGGCAGTTCGGCGGCATGGTCCAGTGAGGCCCGCCGTCGCCCCGGCGGGCGAGGGCGACCTCGCCGAGCTGCTCGTGCTGATGCGCGCCTACGCCGACTTCTACGAGGTCGCGCCAGCCGATGACGCGCTGCTCGCGCTCGCCCGCGCGGTGATCGCCGACCCGCTTGCCGAGGGCGTGCAGCTCATCGCCCGCGACGCCGACCGCGACCCGGCGCCGGCGGTCGGCTTCGCGACCGTCTACTGGTCGTGGTCGACGACCCGGGCCGGCCGCATCGGCGTGATGAACGACCTCTACGTCGCCGGGGCGGCACGCGGCGCCGGCGTCGGCGAGGCGCTGATCGTGGCGTGCCGCGAGCGCTGCCGCGAGCACGGCGCCGTCGCCCTGACCTGGAAGACGGCGCCGGACAACCGGCGCGCGCAGGCGCTGTACGACCGGGTGGGCGCCCGGCGGTCGCAGTGGCTGGACTACGATCTGCCCGTCGCCTGACGGAGGCCCTCGGGCCCCACGACCTGGGGAGGGAAGGCCGCATGAAGCTCGTCAAGCCGGGCCCGGAGCACGAGGTGCCGCGCGGCATCCTGGGCGGCTCGGAGATCTCGCAGGCCACGGCCGGCGCGCTGAACATCTACATGGCGAAGTTCCGGGTGCCCGCCGGCGCGCGGTCGCGCCCGCACTACCACGCCGACTGCGAGAGCGTCCTCTACATGCTCTCCGGCTCGATCGAGATCCGGTGGGGCGAGCGCCTCGAGCAGAGCCTCGTCGTCGAGCCCGGCGACATGCTCTACGTGCCCCCGCGCGAGACGCACATCGTGATCAACCGCTCCGACGCCGATCCGGCGGACTACGTCGTCGCCCGCGACTCGCCCACCGAGGACTCCGTCGAGGTCCCCTGGGCCGACGCCTCGGCGACCGTCTGACGCACGGCCGATCGGCGGTCGTTGGGCGCCCAGGGTGCCGACTGCGTGGCGTTCCTGCGGTGGGCGCTCCCCCGGATGGGCCTGCGCTGGGCGGGCTTCCGCCGCGTGCGCCGGCAGGTGTGCCGGCGGCTGCGCGGGCGCGTCGCCGAACTGGGCCTGCCCGGCCCGCCCGCCTACCGCGCGCGCCTGCTCGCCGACCCGGACGAGTGGGCCGTCCTCGACGGCCTCATGTCCGTCACGATCTCGCGCTTCGCCCGCGACCGCGGTCTTCGCCGCGCTCGAGCACGACGTCGTGCCCGCGCTGATGGCCGCCGCCCGCGCGGGCGGGCGCACGCGGCTGCGGGCGTGGAGCGCCGGGTGCGCGTCGGGCGAGGAGCCGGCGACGCTGGCGCTGCTGTGGAACGTGGCGCTCGCCGCGAGCCATCCGGGGCTGACGCTCGACGTCCTGGCGACCGACGTCGGCGACGCGGTGCTCGAGCGCGCGCGCCGCGCCGTCTACGCCCCCGGCACCCTGCGCGAGCTGCCAGACCCGTGGGTCGACGGCGGCTTCGACCGCCGTCCCGACGGCACGCTCGCCCTGCGCGCCGAGCACCGCGGCCTCGAGACCGTCCGCCGCCACGACGTGCGCGCCGCGCCGCCGGAGGGCGTCGCCGCGTTCGACCTCGTGCTGTGCCGCAACCTCGCGTTCACGTACTTCGCGCCCGATGTCCAGCGCGCCGTGCTCGCCCGGCTCGCCACGGCCCTGCGCCCCGGGGGCGCGCTCGTCATCGGGCTGCACGAGCG
>JAXDHC010000055.1:0-15321 GCA_034664705.1 Solirubrobacteraceae bacterium | reverse complement strand
CGTGCGTGCCGCCGGGCAGCGGTGTTTACTCGATCGGCACCGATGAGCACCCAGATCGCCCCCAACGGCCACGGCGGCCCGCCCCTCGCCGGCGCCGCCCCACCGCACTCGATCGAGGCCGAGCAGGCGGTGCTCGGCGCGATCCTGCAGAGCGACCGCACGCATTACGCCTACATCATCGAGGAGGGGCTGCGGGAGGAGGACTTCTACCGCGAGCGCCACCGCGTGATCTACGAGTCGGTCCTGGCGCTGTTCTCGGCCAGCGAGCCGATCGACGTCCTCACGGTCACCGAGCACCTGCGCTCCCGCGGCAAGCTCGACGACGCCGGCGGCCAGGCCGAGGTCGACGCCCTCACCGCCGCGGCCCCCAGCGTCGGCGCCCTGCGCTACTACGGCCAGCTCGTCAAGGAGCGCGCGCTCCTGCGGCGCCTGCTCTCGGCCACGTACGAGATCCAGGCCGGCGTCCACGGCCACGAGGGCGAGCCGCGCGAGCTCATCGAGCGCGCCGAGCGGACCATCCTCGACGTCGCCCACGACGACCGCCAGAAGGACTTCGCCAAGGTCGGCGACGTGCTCCACGTCGAGATCGGCAAGTGGCAGAAGCTCTCGACGGAGGGCCAGTCGCTCACCGGGACGCCGTCCGGCTACGCCGACCTCGACGCGATCACCGGCGGCTTCCAGCCCGGCAACCTCATCATCATCGCCGCGCGCCCGTCCATGGGAAAGTCTGCGCTCGTCACGAACATCGCCGAGAACGTCGCCCTCAACAAGGACCGCCCGCGGCCGGTCGCGCTGTTCAGCCTGGAGATGTCCGAGTCCGAGCTCGCGCAGCGCTTCATCGCCTCGCAGGCGGCGATCAAGGGCGACGACCTCCGCAAGGGCCGCCTCAAGGACGAGAGCAAGTGGAAGCGCGTGCTCCGGGTCGCCGCCGAGTACGACGCCGCGCCGCTGTACGTCGACGACTCCTCGGACATCGGGATCCTCGACGTGCGCGCGAAGGCGCGCCGCCTGCACCAGCAGTCGCCCGACGGCCTGGGCCTGATCATCCTCGACTACCTGCAGCTCATGCGGGCCGACTCGCGCATCGAGAACCGCGTGCAGCAGGTCGGCGAGATGAGCCGCGGCCTGAAGATCCTCGCGCGCGAGCTCGAGGTGCCGGTGATCGCGCTGTCGCAGCTCAGCCGCGGGGTCGAGTCGCGCACCGACAAGCGCCCGATGCTCTCCGACCTCCGCGAGTCCGGCCAGATCGAGCAGGACGCCGACCTCGTGATGTTCATCTACCGCGACGAGTACTACAACCCGGAGACCACCGACCGGCCCGGCGAGGCGGAGCTCATCATCGCCAAGCACCGAAACGGCGGCCTCGGCGACGTGCCGCTGACCTTCCAGAACGAGTACCCGCGGTTCCTCGGGCTCCAGCGCGCCGCATGAGCGCCGAGCCGCAGACCTGCGCCTTCGACCTGTGCGACGGCAGCGGCTTCGTCGTCGACGAGGTCACCCGCGTCGCCGTCGCGTGCCGCTGCCGGCCGCAGCGCGTGGAGCGCCGCCGGGCCCGCAGCCTCAGCGCCGTCATCCCGCGCAAGTACCGGGGCGTCTCGTTCGACCGCCCGCCGGTGTCCGACCTCCCCGCGCCGCAGGTGCAGGTCGTCAAGCGCTACGTGCGCGACATCGACGAGAACCTCGACGGCGGCCGCGGACTGTGGTTCTACGGCAGCGTCGGCACCGGCAAGACGACGCTGGCGATGCTCGTCTCGCGCTCCGCCCTCGACGCCGGCCGCAGCGTGGCGATCTACTCGCTGCCGCGCCTGCTCGCCGAGATCCGCGCGACGTTCGAGGCCGACAGCGAGGGCTCCTACGTCGACTTCCTCGACCGCCTCGCCCTCGTCGACCTGCTCCACATCGACGACGTCGGCGCCGAGCGCACGAGCGACTGGGTCCTCGAGCAGCTCTACGCGATCGTGAACGCGCGCTACGAGGACGAGCGCTCGGTGATCATCACGACGAACCTCGAGCGCGACCAGCTCGTCGAGCAGATCCGCGAGCGCACGGTGTCGCGCCTCGAGGAGATGTGCACCCTCGTGCCGCTGTACGGCGAGGATGCACGGCGGTTCGTCGCCTAGACTCAGGCGGACATGCCGGGAATCGTGATCGTCGGCGCCCAGTGGGGCGATGAGGGCAAGGGCAAGGTCGTCGACCTCCTCGCCGAGCGAGCGGACATGGTGATCCGCTTCCAGGGCGGCAACAACGCCGGCCACACCATCGTGCGCGAGGGTGAGACGTGGAAGTTCCACCTCATCCCCAGCGGCATCCTCTACCCGGGCAAGACGTGTGTCATCGGCAACGGCACCGTCGTCGATCCGCGCGTCCTCACCGACGAGATCGACGGGCTGCGCGCGAGCGGGGTCGACGTGAGCGGGCTGCGCGTCAGCGCCAACGCGCACCTGATCATGCCCTACCACCTGCTCCTCGACCACGCCGGCGAGGCGAAGCTCGGCAAGCTCGAGATCGGCACGACGAAGCGCGGCATCGGGCCCTGCTACGCGGACAAGGCCGCCCGCCTGGGCATCCGCGTGCAGGACATGCTCGACGAGAAGATCCTCAAGAAGAAGATCATGGCCGCGCTCGAGCCCAAGCGCCTGAGCTTGCGTCCCTACGCGAAGGACCCACGCCTGAACCTCCAGGCGATGAGCGACGAGTACCTCACCTTCGGCCATCGCCTCGAGCAGTTCATCGCCGACACCGCCACGCTCGCCCACCGGGCGCTCGACGATGAGCGCGTCGTGATCTTCGAGGGCGCCCAGGGCGCCATGCTCGACATCGACCACGGCACGTATCCGTTCGTCACGTCGTCGAACACGGTCGCGGGCGCCGCCTGCGACGGCGCCGGCGTCGGCCCGCGGGACATCGACGAGATCTGGGGCGTCGCCAAGGCGTACACCACGCGCGTCGGCGCCGGCCCGTTCCCGACCGAGCTCGACGACGCCGTCGGCGCGGACATCCGCGAGCGCGGCGGCGAGTTCGGCACCACGACGGGCCGCCCGCGGCGCACCGGCTGGCTCGAGCTCGTCGCGCTGAAGTACGCCGCGCGCATCAACACGCTCACCGCGCTCGTCGTCACGAAGCTCGACGTCTTCACCGGCTTCGACCGCATCTGCGTCTGCACGCGCTACCGCGGCGAGGAGGAGGCCACCTTCGAGGCCTTCCCGTACCACCAGTCGGTGCTGCACCACAGCGCCGGCGAGTACACCGAGCTGCCGGGGTGGCATGAGGACATCAGCGAGGCGCGCAGCGTGCACGACCTGCCGACCGCCACGCGCGACTACCTCCAGTTCATCGCGGAGTACGTGGGCGTCCCCGTCGTGCTCGCCGGCGTGGGTCCCGGCCGCGAGCAGATCATCTGGACCGGCGAGCAGCCGACCGCGCTCGCCGCGTAGCGGCCGCTTCGGCGTCCGCGCCGTGCGACTCCGAGGGTCCCCACTTTTCGGGTGCGGGCCCCGACGAATGACTGATTGCCAGGACTCATGCTCCTCCCCCTTCCTGACGATCCAGTGTGTGGCCGGGGCGTACCTGGGGGGGCGCGCCACCGGACCTCGCGCCCTGCGCTCGCCGCGACCAAGCAGCTTCCGGTCGAGGCGAGCGCAGCGCAGCGCGATCTGCCGCCGGCGTGTCGCCGGCGCCGCGTCACCGCCGCTCTCCCCTAGCCGGCGACGGGCGCAGCGGTCACCGCGGCGACCACCCGCGCGCCCGCGCGGCCGTCTCCATAGAGCTCGGGACGCTCCGCCGGCACCTCGCGCTCCAGCGCGGCCAGGGCGCTCGGCGCGTCGAGGTCGACGAGGACGTTCCAGCCCGTCTGCACGGTCTCGACCCACTCGGTCGTGTCGCGCAGCGTCACGCACGGCACGCCGGCGAGGTACGCCTCCTTCTGCACGCCGCCGGAGTCGGTGAGCACCGCGCGGGCGTGGCCGACGAGGGCGGTGAACTCGAGATAGCCGAGCGGCGGCTGGAGACGGACGTGCGCCGCCGCCTCGAGCTCGCCGAGGGCGCCACTCGCCACCAGCCGTGCACGCGTGCGCGGGTGCAGCGGAAGCACGACCGGCACCGGGACGGCGAGCAGCAGGTCCACGAGCATCCGCAGGCGGGCCGGGTCGTCGACGTTGCCGGCGCGATGCGCGGTGGCGACCACGTACTCCCCCGGCGCGACGCCGGCGCGCTCCAGCGGCGCGATGTCCGCCAGCGCGCGCGGCTGGAACAGCAGCGCGACGTCGACCATCACGTCGCCCACGAGCGCGACGCGCCCGGCGACGTGCTCGCGCGCGAGGTTCTCGACGGCGGTGTCGGACGGGCAGAGCAGCAGGTCGGAGAGATGGTCGGTGAGGACGCGGTTGAGCTCCTCGGGCATGGCGCGGTCGAAGGAGCGCATCCCCGCCTCGACGTGGGCGACCGGGATGCCGGCCTGGGCGGCCGCCAGGCCCCCGGCGAGCGTGGAGTTCGTGTCGCCGTAGACGAGGACGACGTCGGGACGCTGCTCGGCGAGCAGCGGGCCGAGGTCGGAGAGCATCCGCGCCGTCTGATCGGTGTTCGTGCCGCCGTGGATCCCGAGCTCGCGTTCGGGCCGCGGCACGCCGAGCTCCTCCACGAAGACGGTGCTCAGCTCGTCGTCGTGGTGCTGGCCCGTGTGCACGAGCAGCTCCTCGTGCTCGGCCCGCAGCAGCCGCGACACCGCCGCGGCCTTCACGAACTGCGGCCGGTTCCCGATGACGGTGACGACGTGCAAGGTCTCAGCCGGCGGCGGCGCCGAGCTCCTGCTCGATCGCCGCGCGCACGCGCGCGGCCGCCTCGCCCGTCAGCGGCCCGCCGACGACCGGCAGCGCCTGCCCGTCGATCGCCGACACGGCGAGCACTTCGCGCGTCGTGGACACCAGGCAGGCCTCCTGCGCCCCGCGGAGGTCGTCCGCGGCGATGGGGCGCTCCTCCACCTCGCAGACGCCGAGGAGCCGCCGCCGCGTGATCGAGTCGAGGATGTGGTCCTCCAGCGGCGGGGTCACCAGCGTGCGCCCGTCCAGCGAGCACACGAACGTCGAGGTCGGCGCCTCGAGGACGCGTCCGTGCGGCGTGACGAGCAGCGCCTCGTCGGCGCCCTGCTCCTGCGCCAGGCGCGTCGCGAGCATGTTCGGCGCGTAGGACAGCGACTTCACGCCGTCCATGATCCGCGTGGGCGCGAACGTGACGGTCTGCAGCGAGATCGAGGCGGGGGTCGCGGGCAGCGGCTCGAGGAACGCGAGCCGCCGGCCGCCGCGCGTGAGCACGATCCGCACGAGCCCGTCCCCCGGCCGGCCCGCGTCCAGGAGCGCTGCGACGTCGGCGCGCACCGCGTCGATGTCCACCGGCAGGCGCAGGTTCGCCGCCGAGCGCTCCATCCGCGCCAGATGGTCGTCGAGCGCGAACGGCCGCCCCGCGTAGAGCCGCAGCACCTCGAAGACCCCGTCGCCGCGCAGCAGCCCCTCGTCGGTCGCGGGAATGACCGCGTCCTCCGCGGGAAGGACCGTGCCGTCGACGGAGGCGAGCATGCGAGGGAGGCTAGCCCAGGCCGTCGCCCGCGGGCGTTCGGCGCGGGAGCCGCCGTCCCCGGCCAGCCGCGGCCGGACCTTCGCATCGAGTGCCCCCGGAAGGAATCGAACCTTCAACCTTCGGATTAAGAGTCCGCTGCTCTGCCAGTTGAGCTACAGGGGCGAAACGGCGCTAGATGGTAGCGGCTGCTACTGCGAGGGCTCGGGCTGGCCGGCGGTCGCCTGGCCGTCGAGCTGCTGCTGGGCCTGCTGGATCTGCGCCTTGATCGCCTTGCGCTGGGACTTGGGGGCGAGCTCCTCGGCCTTCTGGGCCGAGAGCGTGGCCTTGCGGTCCTGCTTGGCGGCGTGGGCGAGCACCGCCAGCTGGGCGTAGAGCTGGTAGGTCGGGTCGCGGCTGTCGATGACGAACTCGAGCGCCTTGACGGCCTCGGGGTAGTCCTTCAGGCCCGCGGCGCCGTAGGCCTGGACCATCTGGTTGGCCACGCGCTCGTCGAGCTTCTTGGGGTTGAGCGCGAGATAGCGCTGCCACGCGGCGGCGGCGCGGCGCAGCTCGACCCTGCCCTTGTCCGTGTAGCTCTGGGTGGTCTGGTCGTAGTTCTCGCCCGTCGTCGCGACCTGGAAGCGCAGGCTGGCGAGCTGCGACCAGGCGGCCGCGTCGCGGGGGTTGGCCTGCGTGCGCTTCTCGAGCGTGGTCACGCGGTTCTTGAACGCGTCGTCGGCGCTGACGGAGCCCGAGTTGCCCTGGATGGCGTCCACGAGGCCGCCCGACGTGTTGCCGCCGATGCCGAACAGCACGAGTCCGCCGCCCATGAGGATGGCGAGCGAGAGGTAGATGACTTGGATTGCGCGGCGCCGTCCCCGGCCCCGGAGGTCAAACAGCATGGCGCTCAGGATACGGACGAATCGTCATGTTCCCACTCGGTTTCCTCATCCTCCTCGGCGGCCCGCTCGCGGCGGCGCTCGAAGATCTTCGCCAGCTGGACGCTGAGCTCGAACAGGACGATGAGCGGCGCCATGGCAATGACCATCGTGACCGGATCGGGCGTCGGCGTTGCGACCGCGGCGACAACGGAGAGCCCGAGGATCACGTAGCCGCGGTTCTTCGCCAGCGCGCCGGCGCTGATCAGCCCGACCCGCGTGACGGCGAGCACGCCGACCGGGATCTGGAACAGCAGGCCGATGATCGCCATCAGGACGATGGAGAAGCGGTAGTAGTCCGCCGCCCGGATCAGGATGTCGAACGAGTCGTCGTTGAAGTTCTGCAGGAAGTCGATCGCCCGTGGGAGGGCCACGAAGTAGCCGAACGCGACGCCGGCCAGGAACAGCACCGGGACGAGCAGCATCAAGGGCAGCGCGACCCGTTTCTCCTCGTCGCTGAAGGCCGGCATCACGAACGCGTAGCCCTGGTAGAGCAGGATCGGCATCGACAGCAGGAGCGCCGCGTACGCCGCCACGGTGAACGTCGTGAGGAACGGCTCGGTCACGCCGAGCGTGATCGGCTGGCGCGCGGTGTTCGTCGGCACCGCCTCGGCGGCGGCGGCGGTCGCGCGCGCCGCCGCCTGCACCGTGCGGCGCGTCTCCAGCAGCTGCGTGCGCTCGGCGGCGCTGACGCCGTCGCCCCGCCCCATCGTGCCCAGGAGACGGTCGATCGACTGCAGCGCCGCGACCGTCGCCCGCTGCGCCGCGCCGCTGCGCAGCTGGTAGCGGGCCGCCTCCTCGAGCGGGTCGCCGCTCCCCGACTTGCCGTCGAGGTTCTGCGTCGACTGCAGCGGGTGGTTGATCGTGTGCAGCAGCCACCCGTTCTGCCAGTAGCAGATGGAGAACGCGACGATGAAGACGGCGATGCAGACGATCAGCCGGGTCCGAAGCTCGTCGAGATGCTCGACGAGGCTCAGCCGATCCTCGTGCCCGACCGGCCGGACCAGGGTCATCCGCCGACGGACTCAGGAATCGGCGCGCGAGGCGGGCTGGTCCTCCCGGCGGGCATCGCCGGACACCACCTCCGGCGCGGTCGGCGCCGGGTCGATCTCGCGTCGCGCCGTCGGCCGGGCCGGCTGCCCGAACGCGTCGCGATCGTCGTCATCCTCGTCCTCGTCGTCGTCCCGCCCGCGGCTGGTGATCGAGTCCTTGAACTCGCGCATGCCGGACCCGAGCTGTCGGCCCAAGCCGGGCAGCCGCTTGGGCCCGAAGATCACGAGGATGATGAGAAGGATGATCCCCAGTTCCATGGGTCCGATGTTCGGCATGGCCTGAAGGGTACCGCCCGGCGGCGGCAGGAGTCCCACATGAGCGCCAACGCGCCAGGACGGCCCGCGATCGACGGAGGCGTAAAGCCGTTGGACACGATGGCCGATGTAGGGGCCATAGGAGCCATGATGAGCCGCCATCCAGAAAACAGCCCGTACGTCCGCCGCGTGGTCCTGCCCTCCGGCAAGGCCATCGACGTCGTGTACTTCGGGGACCACGCGCACCAGCCCGCCACCGCGGAGCCGATCGAGGACCTGCACCTGTGCGGTGCATGCGAGTCCGAGCTCGTCTATCCCGTGGACTGGGACGAGGCCGGCGAGACGCACTGGGAGGTCACGCTGCGCTGCCCGAACTGCGAGTGGAGCGGGACCGGCGTGTTCGAGCAGGACATCGTCGAGCGCTTCGACGAGGAGCTCGACCGCGGCACCGAGGCGCTCGTGCGCGACCTCAAGCAGCTGATGACGGCCAACATGGAAGAGGAGATCGAGCGCTTCGTCGCCGCCCTCGAGGCCGACCACATCGTGCCGGAGGACTTCTAGCCCGATCGGCCGTTTAGGGGCGCTGTGATCCGGCCATCCCCGGAGTGGGATGGCCATCGACCCCGACGTCCAGGCCCGTCTCGACGCGCTCATCGCGCAGGGCGAGACCAAGGGCTGCATCAACCTCTCCGAGCTGAGCCAGCTCTCGCAGGAGGCGAACCTCGGCGACGACGAGGCGCATGAGCTTCATGAGCGCCTCGAGGCCCGCGGGATCGAGGTGACGGACGACTGCGGCCACGAGGACGTCGCCGACCTCCGCTACGCCAACGACGACTTCGCCGTCGTGACAACGGACGCGCTGCAGATGTTCATGAACGAGCTGCGGCACTACCCGTTGCTGAGCAAGAAGGAGGAGATCGAGCTCGCCAAGCGCATCGAGCGCGGCGACCTCGAGGCCAAGGACCGGCTGATCAACTCCAACCTGCGGCTCGTCGTGTCGCTGGCCAAGAAGTACCCGACCTACGACCTGACGCTCCTGGACCTCATCCAGGAGGGCATCTTCGGCCTCGTCCGCGCCGCCGAGAAGTTCGACTGGCGCAAGGGCTACAAGTTCTCGACCTACGCGACGTTCTGGATCCGCCAGGCGATCCAGCGCGGGATCGAGAACCGTGCCCGGACGATCCGGATCCCCTCCCACGTCGGGATCCGCCAGCGCAAGCTCGCGAAGGTCGAGACGGACCTCCGCCGCGAGCTCGGCCGCGACCCCACCGAGGAGGAGATGGCCGAGGCCAGCGGGCTCAAGCTCTCGCACGTCCAGGAGGCGCGCGAGGCCCAGCGGACCGTCGTCAGCCTCGACCGCCCCATCGGCGGCGAGGACCAGACGCCGTTCGGCGCGCTGCTGCCCTCCGACGACGCCTCGCCCGACGAAGAGGTCGCGGTCTCCCTCGAGCAGGAGGCGGTGCACCGCGCGCTCGAGCAGCTGCCGGACCGCCAGCGCGAGGTCGTCAGCCTCCGCTACGGCATCGACGGCGGCGACCCGCAGCACCTGAGCGAGACGGGCCGCCAGCTGGGCATCTCGCCCGAGCGCGTCCGCCAGATCGAGACCGCCGCGCTCAAGCGGCTGGCGCAGGTGCGCGAGCTGCAGGGCATCGCGGCCTGACGCCGCGCACCGACGGCCTCAGGCGTACCGTGCGACCACGCCGTCGGCGACGAGCTCGAGCGCGGCGCGCCGGCGGTCGGGCAGGTCGTCGCCCAGGTGCCCCTTGGCCTCCTCCACGATGTCGAGGGCCCGCCGGCGTGCCTCGTCCAGCGCGCCCGTCGCCTCGATGCGGTCGCAGACGCGCTCGGCGTCGGCGGGGTCGCGCACCGAGCGGGGCTCCAGCGCACCCAGCACGGGATCGAGCTCGCGGGCGATGATCCAGGGCAGCGTCACCGTGCCGTCGAGGAGGTCGGTCCCGCGGTGCTTGCCGGTGCGCTCGGGCGGACCGGAGACGTCGAGCACGTCGTCGAGCAGCTGGAAGGCGAGGCCGATGCGACGCCCGAACGCGCCGAGCGCGTCCGCCTCGCCACCGCCCTCGAGGGCGCCGAGGCGGCACGCCGCCTCGAACAGCCGCGCGGTCTTCAGCTCGCACCGGTGCAGGTAGCGCTCGACCGGGACCGCGGCGTCCCACGCGTCGGCGCGCTGCATGAGCTCGCCGTCGGCCAGCGCGCAGCTCGCGGTCGACAACACGCGGATCTCGTCCTCGCGGCCGTTGGCCCCGAGCTCGGCGAACGCGCGCGCGAACAGCAGGTCGCCGGTGGCGATCGCGGCGCCCCGGCCGGCGCTCGCCACGACCGTCGGCAGCCCCCGCCGCAGGGCGGCGCCGTCGAGCACGTCGTCGTGCACGAGCGTCGCGCTGTGGACGAGCTCGACCGCGGTGGCGGCGCGGATCAGCCCCTCCCCCGCGTGCTCGCCGGCGGCGAGGAACACGAGGAGCGGGCGCAGGCGCTTGCCCCCCGCGGCGATCGTCGCGCCGGCGTGGGCCGCCAGCACGTCGCCGTGCTCGGCCGCGAGGGCGGTGAGGCGCGCCTCGACCCGCGAGAGCAGCGCGGGGACGTGGTCGCCCGCGGCCCGGATGACCTCGGTGACCGGTCCCGCCACGGCGATCAGGCGCGCGTGCCGACGTGGATGGCGATGATGCCGCCGGCGGTGAGGATCCAGCGGATGTCGCGCAGTCCGGCGCGCGTCATCGCGGCGGCGAGGCCCTCGGGCTCGGGGAAGCGCCGGACCGAGCTCGGCAGGTAGCTGTAGGCGACCGACTCGCCCGTGAGGCGTCCCAGCAGCGGCACGATCCGATCGAACCACACTCGGTAGAACGTGGAAAGGGGCGGGCGCCTGGGCGTGGTGATCTCGAGGACGACGACGTGGCCGCCCGGCTGCACGACGCGGGCCATCTCGGCCAGGCCCCGATCGAGGTCTGAGAAGTTGCGCGCCCCGAAGCCGACGGTGGCCGCGCGGAACGACGCGTCGGGATAGGGCAGCTCGAGCGCGTTGCCCCACTCGAAGGTGAGCTCGGGCGCCTTGCGGCGCGCGTGGACCAGCATCTCCTCGGAGAAGTCCGACCCGATCACCTTGCCGTGGGGCCCGACGCGCCGGCCGAGCTCGACGGCGAGGTCGCCCGTGCCGGTGGCCACGTCGAGGACGCGGTCGCCGGGCCCGATCTCCGCCAGGTCCGCGGCCCGCGAGCGCCAGCGGTGGTGCAGCCCGGCCGTCATGACCGAGTTCATGACGTCGTAGAACGACGCGATGCGGTCGAACATCGCCCGGACCTGCGGCTCCTCGAGGGTGCCGGCCGCGGGCCCGCCCCGGTCGGGCACGGGCGGTGCTACCCGGCCTCGCCCTTGAGCTGCCCGAGGAACGCCACCATCGCGTCGAACTTCTCGGGCGAGTTCTGCTGCAGCGTGGCGAACGAGGGCATGGGCGCGGTGGGGTTGACGAGCGTGCGCGCGATGGCCTGCGCGGGCAGGCGGTCGGCGATGTCGGTCAGGGCGGGGCCGGGACCGTCGTTTCCGTTCTCGCCGATCTTGTGGCACGCCAGGCAGCCGGACTGCGCGACCACCTGCTTGCCCTTCTCGAAGTTCGCGACCACCTGACCGCCCTGCGCCTGCAGGCGCGGTGGCGTCGCCATGTCGATCTCGGTCGGCGTGCCCGCCGAGGCGCCGAGGTACGTCAGGTAGCCCATCGCGGCGATCGTGAAGATGCCGGCCGTCGTGGCGATCGGCCTGCGCTCCGGCCTGCGCTCCGGGCTGCGGTCGTAGAACGGCAGCAGGAACAGCAGGATCATGCAGATCGTCGGCACGCCGATCGTGGCCAGCGGCACGAGCTCGGGCGGCTTGATCACGCGCAGCAGCTCGAAGAGGAAGAAGAAGTACCACTCCGGGCGCGGCGTGTAGGTCGTCGTCGTCGGGTCCGCCTTCGGCCCGAGCTCGGCGCCGAGGACGATCGACATGATGATGATCGACGCCATGACCACGACGGCCATGCCGGAGTCCTTCGCCACCGCGTAGGGGAAGAACGGCTTCCCCTGCGCCTTGAGGATCGAGTACTCGCGGAGGTACTCCTCCTTCTGTGCCCGGTTCACGCGCGCTCCTCCGTGACGCTCGAGGTGTGGTCCACCTTCTGCCACGGCGGCGCGGTCGTGCCGAGCTTGGCGACGAGGTACAGGTGCGCGCCGATCATCGCCGCGATCACGCCCGGGACCAGCAGCATGTGGATGGCGTAGAAGCGCGACAGCGTGGTCGCCCCGAACTCGGGGCCGGCGCGCAGGAAGTCGTTGAGGAACGGGCCGACGAGCGGGCCCGTGCCGTTGATGTTCACACCCACGATCGTGGCCCAGTAGGACCGCTGGTCGAACGGCAGCAGGTAGCCGCTGAAGGACATGAGCATCGTCAGGATGAGCAGGACGACGCCGATGATCCAGTTCAGCTCGCGCGGGTACTTGTAGGCGCCGAAGAAGAACGTGCGCCCCATGTGCAGGAAGACGAGGATGACCATCACGGTCGAGCCCCACTTGTGCATGCCGCGCACGAACTCGCCGAGGAACACCTCGTTGGTGATGAAGCGCGCCGACTCGTACGCCCGCGTGGGCGACGGGTCGTAGTACATCGCCAGGAAGACCCCGGTGACCGCCTGGTTGAGGAAGGCGAACATCGCCGCCGACCCCAGCGTGTAGAACCAGTTGGTCCCCTTGGGGACCTTGCGGAACATCATCCACCGCGCGGCGCCCGACAGCGACGTGCGCTCGTCGATCCAGTCGACGGCGGTGGTCCCGGCTTCCTTGGCGACGTCGGCGGGGCCGGCCTTGCCGTTCCCCTGGCCCGGGCGCTTGGGCGCGGGGGTCAGCTTGCGGGGGATCGGTGGGGCGGGGAGCTTCAGCTTCGGCATGGCTCAGGCTCAGGTCTCGGGGATCTTGCGGACCGTCGGGCGCGACGGGTACAGGTACTGACCGATGCCGTCGAGGGGCTGGCCCGGGTCGCGCGGCGAGAAGCGCTTCAGCTCGCGGTTGACCGAGTAGCGCGGCCCGATCTCCAGCTGGCCGTTGCGCACGCGGGTGTAGAAGCGGTCGAGCGGACGCACCGGCGGGCCGCCGTCGACCTCCCCGCGGAAGTTGTAGACGCCGCCGTGGCACGGGCAGATGAAGCGCCCGGCGGCCTCGACGAAGCGGACCGGGCACCCGAGGTGCATGCAGCGCGTCGAGATGGCGATGTACTGGTTGTACTGGTCCGCCTTCTCGGTGTCGATGAGGCGGTTGCGCTTGCGGATGTAGACCGTCGTCTTGCCGGCCTGACCGATGCCGGCCGCGATCGTGATGACCTTCGGGATGTAGGTCTGATCGTTGAAGTCGTTCTCGGGCCCGACCGCCTGGAAGGGCTGCTCGTGCTTCTCGAAGACCGGGCCGAGCGCGAAGCCGAGCGCCGGCAGCACGAACGCCGAGGTGGCGACGGCGCCGGCCACGTGGACCGTGCCGGTCATGAACCGACGGCGGGTCACGGTCTCGCCCTCGAAGGCGCCCGGAATGCCGCGGTCGGCCGTGTACTTGGACTTTGTTTCCCTGCGATCTGCCATGAGCGGGGCGCGAACCTTAGCGCCGAACAAGTCTACGGCGCGGGGCGCCTCGGCGACCCCGTCCGTCGGCGTTGCGATGCCACATCCGACACGACCAGGCGCGCGGCCGCCCGCAACGCCTCGGCGGCGTCCGGATCGCCCGCGCGGGCGGCCGCCTTCGCGGCCTGCAGCCCGGCGCCGGCGCCCCAGCCGACCGCGGCCGCACCGGCCTCCCACGCCGCTTCGGCGAGGTCCGGGCGATCCTCCGCGTAGGCCTGCGCGGCGAGCGAGATGACGTCGGCGAGCTCGGCGATGGCGTCGAGGTCTCCGAGCTCCGCGAGGCCGGCGAGGCCGAGCGCGTAGAGGTGGTCGCCGGCGAGGAGCAGGAGGTCCGGGTCGTCGTCGCGGAGCAGGCGCCCGTCCCGGTAGTGCAGGAGGAACCCCTCGCGGACCGCCTCGACGACGAACGCGACGTCCTCGCGGCGGCCGGCCGCGCGCGGGCCCGCCGCGGCGAGGGCGCCGACGTGCGGGTCGCCCGGGGCGACCGGCGGGGCGCCGTCGCGCAGGGCCGCCTCGAGCAGGCCGCCCCGGGCGCGCAGCGCCTCCCCCAGCCGGACCAGGGTGGCGGCGGTCGGCGGCGCGCCGGTGTCGTCGGGGGTGGGTGCGGTCACGTCAGAGCGAGGCGAAGGCCGCGGTGGCCGCCTCGAGCGTGCGCTCGACGTGCTCGGGCTCGTGCGCGAGCGAGGGGAACCAGGCCTCGAACTGCGACGGCGGCGGGTACACGCCGCGGGCCAGCAGCGCCCGGCACCACCCCGCGTAGGCGTCGAGGTCGCAGGCCTGGGCGTCGGCGAGGTCGTACACCGGCGTGCTCGTGAAGAAGACGGTCAGCAGCCCCGGCGCGGTGGCGACCTGGACGGGCACGGACGCCGCGGCGGCGGCCTCCCGCAGCCCCGTGGCCAGCGCCTCGGTCGTCGCGGCGAGACGCAGGTACGCGCTCGCGTCCAGCATGCGCAGCGTCTGCAGGCCGGCGGCCACGGCGAGCGGGTTGCCGCTCAACGTCCCCGCCTGGTAGACGTCGCCCGCGGGCGCGATGCGCTCCATGAGCTCGCCCGGCCCCCCGTAGGCGGCGGCCGGCAGCCCGCCGCCGATGACCTTGCCCATGACGACGAGGTCGGGCGCGACGCCGGTGAGCTCCTGGGCGCCGCCGCGGGCCACGCGGAAGCCGGTGATGACCTCGTCGAACACGAGCAGCGCGCCGGTCGTGCTCGCGCGGTGGCGCAGGAGCTCGAGGAAGCCCTCCGCCGGCGGGACGAGCCCCATGTTGGCCGCGTAGGGCTCGCACAAGATCGCGGCGAGCTCGTGCTCCTCGGTCGCCCGGCGGACCGCCTCGCCGTCGTTCCACGCGACGATGACGGTGTTCGCGGTGGCCGCCAGCGGCACGCCCGGGCTGGACGGCAGCGCCTGCGTCGCCATCCCGCTGCCCGCCTCGGCGAGGAGACCGTCGACGTGGCCGTGGTAGGCGCCGGCGAACTTCAGGATCTTCTCGCGGCCGGTGACGGCGCGGGCCAGGCGGATGGCGCTCATCGTCGCCTCGGTGCCCGACGACGTCATGCGGAGCATCTGCACCGCCGGCATGCGGCGGGCGACCTCGTCGGCGAGGTCCACCTCGCCCGCGGTCGGGGCGCCGAACGTGGTGCCGCGCGCCGCGGCGTCGGTGACCGCGGCGAGGACGCCCGGATGCGCGTGGCCGTGGACGAGGGGCCCCCACGAGCACACCCAGTCGACGTACCGGTTGCCGTCGACGTCGGTGATCTCGGCGCCGCGCGCGCGCTCGACGAAGATGGGGTCGCGCCCGATCGCGCGCATCGCGCGCACCGGCGAGTTGACTCCGCCGGGCATGAGCTCGACTGCCCGCTCGTACGCGGCGGCCGACCTGCTCGCCGCT
>JAXDHC010000054.1:0-6847 GCA_034664705.1 Solirubrobacteraceae bacterium | reverse complement strand
GCGACGCGATCATCGAGGAGATCGAGCAGACCGTCGGCGCCCACGAGGAGGGCCGTCCGGCGCGCATCGCGATGAAGATGAACGCGCTCGTCGACCGCCGCATCATCCGCGCGCTGTACCGCGCCTCGCAGGCCGGCGTCCCCGTCGACCTCAACATCCGCGGGATCTGCTGCCTCGTCCCCGGGGTGGACGGCGTCTCGGAGAACATTCGCGTCGTGTCGGTCGTCGGCCGCTTCCTGGAGCACTCGCGGATCTTCGCCTTCCAGCGCGACGACGCGACGACGATCTACATCGGCTCGGCCGACCTCATGCCCCGCAACCTCGACACCCGCGTCGAGCTCGACGCCCCCGTCGACGACCCCCAGCTCAAGGAGGACCTGCTCGACACCCTCGAGCGGTCGCTCGCCGACGAGACCAACGCCTGGGAGCTGCAGTCCGACCGCGCCTGGGTCCGCCGGACCGCGAGCGGCCCCCAGCCCCGCAGCGTCCAGCGCGAGCTCATGGTCGGCCACGCCGCGCGCGCCGCCGAGGCGGCGGCGCAGGCGACATAGGGCGTCGGTCCGCCGGTCGTCTTCACGGCGAGGTCGATCGGGCCGCCACGACGACCGGTCTGCCCCCGGCACGGGCCGACGGAGACGACCAGCGCAACGGTGGTCGGGCGGTTCGCCGGTCGCGTGGGGCTCTTCCCGCGCGTCGACGACTTCGCCGCCGCCTACGAGCGGATGACCTCCGCCGGCGTCGGGTCGGCGCAGCGGGTTGGCCGCTGCCGGCGGACTCAGCGGCCGAGAAGCCGGCGGCGGCGCCGCGGAGGGCGCGGCGTGTTCTCGCGCGCCGGCGTGATCGCGTAGTGCTTCAGTGAAGGATTCATGGGCCCAGTTTCCCGCTGCAGTGCGGCCCGGCCGGTCGTGCTGACGCGCGTGGTCGCGGTGCGGTCAGGTCCCGCGGCCCGGTGCGGATACCCGTAGAGGCGGTAGTTTCGGTCGGCCTGTGTTCGTGCTGCTGCTCACGTACGTCAAGCCGCTCCCGGAGGTCGACGCGCTCATGCGCCGGCACGTGGCGTGGCTGGACGAGCAGTACGACGCCGGCCGCTTCGTCGTGTCCGGGCGGCGGATTCCGCGCACGGGCGGCGTCATCCTGGCGCGCGGGGAGGACCGGGACGAGATCGAGGCGATCGCGGCCCGCGACCCGTTCGTCAGCGGCGGCGTGGCGACGTGCGAGGTCATCCAGTTCCGCGCCTCGCAGGCCGCGGCCGGTCTCGACGCACTCCTCTAGGCGGCGCCCACGCGCCCAGCTCGCGCTCCACCCGCAGCGCCGTGGCGAGCGCCACGTCGTCGCGCCAGGGCCGGGCGACCAGCTGCACGTCGACGGGCAGCCCCTCGGCCGAGGTCCCGGCGCGCACGGTCGCCGCCGGCCACCCGGTCAGGCTGTGCGGCGTGGTCCAGCTCGTGGGGTCGAGCTCGCCGGCGACGTTCATCGTGCCGTGGAGCCGAGCCGGGCTCGGGAAGACCGGGCACAGGAGGACGTCGAAGCGCGCCGCGAAGGCGAGCATACGGCTGCGGAAGTCGTCCCACCGCCGCAGGAGGCGCCAGAGCTCGGCGGCGGCGACACCCTCGCCGTAGGAGCGCCACACCTCGATCGTGAGCTCGTGCCCGCCGTCCGGGTGGCGAGCCTCCTGCATCGTGGCACCGGCCGCGCCGAGCGCTTCCGCCGCCGTCGCCACCGCCGCGACGGTCTCCGGCGTGGGGGCGCCGAGGCCGTTGTCGGTCCGCACCGCGACGCGCAGGGCCGCGGGCGTCCACGTCGCCCGGATCGACCAGTGGGACCGGGGCGACGCCACCGTCGTGGCCGTCGGGTCCGGCGACGATCCGCAGCCGCCCGCGACGTCGTCGACCGAGCACGCGAGCGGACCGCCCTGGGTGCGCGGATCGCCGAGCGTGCCCGAGCTGCCCTTCGTCGTCGAGCACGCCGGCGAGCGGCACGCGGCCGGCGCTCGGCTTGATCTTCCGCCCGGCGTCCGCGCGAGGTCATCGGGGTTCGAGGTGCGCCCGTGGACGGGATTGTCCGTCTCGATCCCACCGCCGTACGCCCGCTCGGCGTCGAGCTGCACGACGGCGTTGACCTCCCCGTCCACGGCCTCGATGCGGCGGAGACGGGCCTCGACCGCTTCGCGCGCCGTCACGTCCCGCCGGGCGATCAGCCTCGCCAGGGACGTGGCCGAAGCGCTCGTCAGCGCGCCCATGCGCCGACCCTACACGCGCTGCCCCGCCGGCTTCTCCCACACCGAGACGTGCTCGCGGCTGCCGCTCGTGAACGCCTCGCGCCTCCACCCGCTCCAACGCTCGCGCAGTCTCATGCCGGCCAGCTCGGCCATGAGGTCGAGCTCGGCCGGCCACACGTACCGAAAGGGGATCGAGAGGCGCTCGACGCGTCCGTCGACGACCTCGAAGTGATGGGAGACGAGGCCTTGTCCTGCGATGTCGTACTCATCGAATCCCCACCGGTGCTCGCTCACCTCGAACGCGCGGACGGTCTCCCCGGGCGGCAGCCGCTGCAGATCGGGAACGCCGACCTCGATGACGAAGCAGCCCCCCGGCTCGAGGTGTGCCGCGGCGTTGCGAAAGCAGGCGACCTGCGCCGCCTGCGTCGTCAGGTTCATGATCGTGTTGGCGACCAGGTAGGCCACGGAGAACGTCCCCCCCACGGTCGCCGTCGAGAAGTCGCCGATGGTCACCGCGACCTCGTCGCCGCGGGGCTTCGCGCGCATCTGCGCGACCATCGCGTTCGACAGCTCGATCCCGTGCACGGCCACTCCGCGCTCCGCGAGCGGTCGCGCGATCCGGCCCGTCCCGACCCCGAGCTCGAGCGCCGTGCCGCTCCCGGCCAGCCCGACGAGGAAATCGACGACCGGGTCGACGACCGACGGATCGAACCACTCCGCCGCGGACTCGTCGTACCGCGCAGCGACGCGCTGATCGAAGAAACCGTCGTCGTGCACCGGCCGAAACGTACCGCCGGACGCCGGGAGCGGTAGGGCTGGCGGCGGAGCCCAGCGCGGCTCGGTGCGTCCGCGGGCCGCGAGGCGCTCGCTTCGATCAGGATGTCCGTATCCGCTCCGGCTTCGTCAACCACCTCCGCCTGACGGTGTCCGACCTCGGGTCGGCCCGGGCGTTCTATGACCCGCTCATGCGCTGCCTGGGCTTCAGCGGCGAGCCGCGCGATGACGGCGGTCTCGCCTGGGGCATCCCTGATGTCAGTGGCCGCATGCAGTGGCTCATCGTCAGCGAGGCGACCGGCGAGGCGCCCCACGATCCGCGGTCGCCCGGCTTTCACCATGTGGCGTTCAACGCCCGCGATCGAGCGCACGTCGATCGCGTGCACGAGCTCGTGCTGTCGCTTGGCGCCGAGATCCTCGGTCCGCCCGCCGCGTACGACGACGAGCCCGACCACTACGCCGTCTTCCTCCGCGACCCGGACGGGCTCAAGCTCGAGGTCCTCCACGTGGATGGAGGCTGACCGGTCCGCCGCCGCGTGCTGGGACGCGCGCCGCTTCTGCTCTGCATGTCGGCCCGTCGCGAGGTCGGCGCGAGGCCACGAGACGACGGCGCCCGGTACGGACCGCCGCTCGACCAGCTCGCGGCGATCCTGGGCGTCTCAGCGCTGCTCGCGCTGCTGGTCCTGGCGCTGCCGACGCGCCGGGCGCTGCGCGCGCGGCCGGTCGAGGCGGTCGGGCTGGGGGAGTAGGCCGATCCGGCGCAGGCCGCTCGTCACCAACTGGTTCGGGTTGCCGGCGACCCGGGCTTGGGGGTGAAAGGCGCGGGCGTGCCCCGGGCCGGGGGCAGGCCGCGAGGGTGCTGGGAGCGCCCGGCGGCACGGCATCCCCCAGACGCCGACGGCGGCCGCGGCGTCGGGAAGGACCGAGACGGCGCCGGCAGCCTGAAGCATGAGGACGGCGAAGACCGCGTACGGCGCGACGGAGACCGCGCTGCCGATGCGCCGCCTGGCCGGCAGGACGGCGTTCCGCCCCCCAGGCGAACCGGCCGAGCGGCGGAGCGTGCCTATCGGTCGCGCAGCGGAATCTCGGCTGTGATCCGGGTGCCGCGCTGTGGCGGGCTGTCGATGTCGACGCGGCCGTCGAGGGCCTCGACGCGCGCTGCCAGCCCGCGGAGCCCCGTGCCCTGCGCGGAATCGGCGCCGCCGACGCCGTCGTCGGAGACGGTCACGGTGACGGCGCCGTTCGACCGGGATACCCCGATGGTCGCGTGCGACGCGCGCGCATACTTGGCCACGTTCGTGATCGCCTCGGCGACGACGTAGTAGGCCGCGGCCTCCACCGTCTCCGGCAGCCGGTCCTCCGGGAGCTCGAGGATCTCGACCGGGAGCGGCGCGCGCTCACGCACCGCCTCCAGCGCGGGACCGAGCCCGCGCTCGCTGAGGATGGCCGGGTGGATGCCGCGGGCCAGCTCGCGCAGTTCGTCGAGGCCCTCCGCCAGGTGGTCGCGGGCGGCGGTCAGCAGTTGCCGCGCGGCGCCCGGATCCTTCTCCAGCTTCGCGCTCACCATGCCGAGCTCGAGGGCGACCGACACGAGCCGCTGCTGAGCGCCGTCGTGGAGGTTGCGTTCGAGGCGTCGGCGCTCGGCGTCGCCGACCTCGAGCAGGCGCGCTCGCGATGCCGCCAGCTGCTCGTAGGCGTCGGCGTTGGCGAGCGCCTGGGCGATGAGCTCGGCGAAGTCGCACAGCTGCTGCTCGAGTCCGTCGGGGAGCGGCTCGTCAGACGCGCTCGCCGCGGCGAGCGCGCCCCACAGCCGCCCGCCGACCTGGACCGGCGCGGCCACCGCTCCGCGATACCCCAGGCCCTGCAGCGTCCGGGCGAGCGTGCCGCGCGCGTCGGCGTAGCGCTCGACGCGTTGGGCGGTGCCGGTGCGCAAGACCTTCGCGACCACCGTGTCGCCATCGAGATCCAGCGTCGCGCCGAGCGGAAACAGCGGTTGGCTCTCGCGGCTCCAGGCCCCCACGACCGTCGCTGTGCGATGTCCATCGAAGTGGAGCACGGTGGCCCCGGGAAGACCGAGGAGGCGGGCGACCTCCTCGGTGACCCGCTCGAAGACGCGGCTCGGCGGAGCCTCGCCGGCGACGAGCGTGGCGACCCGGCGCAGGGCCGCCTGCTCGGCCGCCAGCCTGCGCTGCGCGGCTTCGGTGACCGTCAGCGCCTGGGCCGCACGCGTGCGCTCGGCCGTCACCGCGGCAAGGACGAGCGACGTGAGCGCCGCGATCGCGATGAACAGCTGCGTCGCGAGGAGGCTGTCGCTGATCGACTCGCGGACGAAGGGCCCGTCCTGCTGCGCCGTGTTCCACACCGTGATCGAGCAGACGACCAGGATCGCCAGGGCGGCGCCGCGCGGGCCGAGGCGAAGCGCCGTCCACAGCAGCACCGGGAACACGATGTAGGGCACGTCGCGCTGCGGTGGCAGCTCGGCGAGCACCACGAGGACGACAAGCGCGATCGCGCCCTCGAGGAGATCGCGGCGGCGCACGTCCCTCATGCGCGTCGTCGCCCAGGCCAGGAGGACCGGTGCCACCACCAGCACGCCTGACGCGTCGCTCAGCGTCCAGGTGCGAAAGACCCGCCCGAGCTCGTCGGCCCCGATCACGTTGCCCAGCCGAAGCGACGGCGGCCCGAACGCCGCGCTCACCACGGCCGCCAACAACGCGCACACCACGAGCGCGAGGACGTCGACGACACGACCCAGCCCGCCGCGTCCGCCCGTGAGCCGGCGCAGGACGACCGCGGCGACCACCACCGCAAGCGTGTTGCCGACCGTCTGTCCCAGGACGGTCCCGAGCGGCGTCGAGAAGTCACCGAGCAGCAGATCGCCGATGACGATGCCGGGCCAGAGGCGGACGCCGTAGAGGAAGAGCACCGCGAGACCGAATCCGGCGGGCGGCCACAGCGCCGCCACCGCGCCGTCGAGATAGGCGAGCTCCAGGCCGATGCGCCCCACCCCGTAGTACGCGACGGCCACCAGGGCGACGGAGACCGCGTACAGCGCGGCCGACCCGCGGCCCGTCCGGCGCAACGATTCCACCCATCCACGCAACCGGTGGCGCGTCTCGTCTGCGTCGCTGACCAATGTTGCGCTCATAGCGCTCGCGGCGAGTCTAATCCGGGCCCGCCGCTGCACCGGGCAACGCGCGGCGGCGCGCGCTCCGCGCACGCGCCCGACGCCTCGCGACGTCACGCGCCAGAGCCATCTCGGGTCGTCCCGCCCCAATCTTCCGGAGCGACGTCCCTCAGCGTCTCGGAGAACGTCCAGCGGTGTCCTGCGAGGTCCTCTGCCTGGTACTGGCGCTCCCCGTATTCGAAATCCGTCGGCTCCGTGAGGATTCGCGCACCGTGCGCCCGGGCGCGCTCGCAGTGGGCCCTGGCGTCGTCCACACGGACCATCACCGCGTGGGTTTCCTCGCCCTCGCGCGGTGGGCGCCGGTCATGACGGACATCGCCGACAATCACGGCCCCGTCGCCGACGCGGAGCTGGGAGCGGTGGTTCTCGCCAATCCGGACGCGCTCGACAAAGCCGAACGCCGCTTCGAGCCAGCCCACCGCTTCGCGCACGTCCGGATAGACGAGCACCGGGATCACCGACGACGACGGGATCGAACGATTGCTCTTCATGGATGCCGACCCTACGGGTCACCGCGCCCGCCAGTTGCTTGAAGACTGGCGCTCGAGGCATCTGGAGCACCGCCGGCCGACGCGGAGCCGACGTACCGCACTGGACATGGCAAGCAGGAGCGCGCAAGCGGACGCCTTCAGGGCGGCTCGCCCTGCATCGCGCGACGGCCGCCGGCT
>JAXDHC010000053.1:0-2544 GCA_034664705.1 Solirubrobacteraceae bacterium | reverse complement strand
ACGGCGGCGACGAGCTCGATGAGCATCTGGTTGCCCGTCGCGCGCGCGATCGCGACGTGGAAGCCCGCGTCGTACTCCATGACGCTCTCGCCCCGCGCGGCGGCCTCCTCGAGCAGCGTCTCCCACTGCTCCAGCTCGTTCACGGCCGCGCGCCCGATCCGCTCGGCCGCGAGCGCGGCGGTCTCGGGTTCCAGGATCCGGCGCACCTCGAGCGGGTCGAGCATGAGCTCGCGCGTGGTGGTCTGGGTGGGCGGCGCGAGGCGCGCGAGCTGCTGGGCGCGCGCCCGCGGCGTGAGCCCGATCCGCGTCTTGCCGCGCGTCTCGACGAGTCCCATCTGGTCCAGCGCCGCGAGCGCCTCGCGGAGCACGTTGCGGCTGACCGCGAACTGGTCGCGCAGCTCCCGCTCCGGGGGGAGCGTCACCTCGGCCGAGGAGCTCGAGGCGATCAGGTCGACGAGCTCGTCGGCGAGCTCGGAGGCGAGCCCGCGCCGGCGCAACGGACGGACGCCGCCGAGCGGCGTTCGCGCGCGGCCGCTGTCGTCGTCGCGCTCCGGCTCTGCGCGTGGCAGGTCGCTCTCCATCCGCCCGCCGCGCACGGTAGCAAGCGGGCGTTGGCGCTCCCACGCTCGCGCCGGAGCGATCCGGGGCCACTGCTACCCTCAGCGATGTCGCCTCGGTCGGGCGGCCCTCCATGACGGCAGACCAGCCACCCCTCGACGAGCGCGACGGACCGCGGGACGAGTGCGGGGTGTTCGGGATCTACGGGCCCGAGCACGACGTCGCTCGCCTGGCGTACTTCGCCCTCTATGCGCTTCAGCACCGCGGGCAGGAGTCCGCGGGCATCGCGGCTGCCGAGGCGGGCGGCTACATCATCACGCAGCGTGCGCTGGGCCTCGTCTCGCAGGTCTTCAAGGAGCACGACCTCCGCGCGCTCTCGGGCGACCTGGCGATCGGCCACGTCCGCTACTCGACGACCGGCTCGAACGAGTGGGAGAACTCCCAGCCGGTGCACCGCAGCGCCGGCGCGGGGGGCGGCAACCGCCGCGAGCTCGCCCTCGCGCACAACGGCAACCTCACCAACGCCGTCGAGCTGCACACGGAGCTGCGCCGGCGCGGCGTGACCTTCAGCTCGACGTCGGACTCCGAGATCATCGCCGCGCTGCTCGCGACGCACCCGGCCGACGACGTCGAGGACGCCATCGTCGACGTGCTCCCGCGCCTGCAGGGCGCCTTCTCGATCGTCGTGATGACCAAGGACCGCGTGTACGCCTTCCGCGATTCCGCCGGCGTGCGGCCGCTCGTCCTCGGGCAGATCGGCACGCGCTACTGCGTCGCGAGCGAGACGTGCGCCTTCGACATCATCGGCGCCGAGCGCCTGCGCGACGTCCAGCCCGGCGAGCTCGTGTCGCTCGGCCCGGACGGCATCCGCACCCGCCAGGTCGTCGAGGGCGAGCGCGAGGCGTTCTGCGTCTTCGAGTACATCTACTTCGCCCGCCCGGACTCGCGGATGAACGGCGACGTGCTGCAGGCGGCGCGCGGCCGGATGGGCGAGATCCTCGCCCGCGAGGCGCCGGCCCCGGACGCCGACCTCGTCATCGCGGTGCCGGACTCCGGCAACGCCGCGGCCCGCGGCTTCGCCCGCGCCAGCGGCCTGCCCCAGGACGACGGGATCATCAAGAACCGCTACGTCGGGCGCACGTTCATCCAGCCCGGCCAGGAGCTGCGCAAGCACGGCCTGCGGCTGAAGTTCAACCCGCTCCCCGAGATCGTGGGCGGCAAGCGGCTCGTCGTCGTCGACGACTCGATCGTGCGCGGCAACACGACGCGCCAGATCGTCCAGATGCTCCGCGACGCCGGCGCGCGCGAGGTCCACATGCGGATCTCGGCGCCGCCGATCAAGCACCCGTGCCACTACGGCATCGACATGTCCTCGCGCGACGAGATGATCGCCCACGACCGGACGGTCGAGGAGGTCGCGGAGGAGCTCGGAGCCGACTCGCTGGCCTACCTCTCGCTGCCGGGCGTGTACGAGGCGGTCGACGGCGACCGCGAGCATCACTGTGACGCCTGCTTCTCGGGCTTCTACCCGCTCGCGGGCACGAACGAGGCGGACAAGTTCGCCTTCGAGCGCTCGCTGCCGCTCGTGCGGGCCTGACGCGCGGCGGCGGCAGCGGAGCGCGCCGGGTCACCGGGAAGGCCCGCTCCGGTGGGGCCGCCCCCCAGCGTCCCCACCGGATTCTGTGCGGACCACGGCCGGTGCTGCGGCACGGAGCCCGGCAGCTTCGCCGGCCGTCATTGCCCCCACATCGCGCCGGTCCCGCCGGTCCGTGGCGGACGGTCGGCGGACGCGTCGTGTGCTTCGGACGGCATCGTCCTCCGCGCGCGCCGGCGACGGTGTGACGATCGGCACATACTCGCGACGACCCCCAGTCGTCGTGTGACGCCGGACCCCCGGATCGCGACGCGGACGTGCCGTCGTCGCGACGCCCCGGCGGCGGCACCGGTGCCCGCCGGGCACGGCGCTATGGTCGACCGCCCGCATGG
>JAXDHC010000052.1:0-4852 GCA_034664705.1 Solirubrobacteraceae bacterium | reverse complement strand
GCGGGCCGCCTCCTGCGCGTAGGTGGCGGCGTTGCGCAGGTCGTTCAGCGCCAGGTTGAGGCCGAGCATGAACGGCGCGTGCGTGCGCGTCGTGAAGTTGCGCAGCACCCGCATCCGCGCGGGCGTCATGTCGGTGAAGATCCCCGGCGGACGCGGCACGCCGGCGGGGTTCCACCACGTCTGGTCGGTCGAGTTGCCGCCGAGGCGGATCGTCGGCGCCCCGTTGCCGCTCGCGCCGAGCGTCTCGACGAGCCGCGCGAAGATCGGGTTGACCTTCGTCGCGCCGAGGTAGCTGTCGGCGGCGTAGTACTCCAGCGAGAAGCCGGCGAACGAGCGCGGGATGCCGGCCCCCGGGACCGTGCCGATGACGCGCCGGTCGACCTTCGCGGCCGCGCCCGAGCCGCCGGACGGGACGGCGTCCCCCGGCGGGACCGCGATGACCGCGCCGCTGACGCGCCCCTCCTCGGTGACCGAGCGGTAGGAGGCGAACGGGACCGGCGCAGTCTTGATCTGCCAGCCGCCGTCCTGGCCGGTCGTGACGTCGCCGATCGGCTCCCACCCCGTCGCGCCGCCCGGCATGCGGCGCTGCACCTGCACCTGATGCGCCGCGCCCGGGCGCACCTGGCCCCACACGATGCCGCGCGGCATGTCGACCCAGACCGGGTTGTCGAAGTTGGCGAGCGCGGGCTTGGCGTCGCCATCGCTGAAGCGCAGGCCCGACTGCCAGCCCGTGTACTTCGTCCCGCCCTCGGCGGGCTCGTCGCGCCACACGTACTGCGCGATGAGCATCACGCGCGGGTCGCGCCACGCCATGTAGGCCGCCTGCTGGAGGTAGCGGTCCTGCGCGCCCGGCGACACGCCGCGCAGGCGGTCGGGCGGGTTCGTCTGGTAGCCGTACTCGTCCAGCCACAGCCCGAGCGGCCGGGTGCGACCGATGATCCGCCCCGTGGTCTGCAGGCGGTCGAGCAGCCGCTTGACGGCGCTCAGGCTGCCGATGTCGGCGTTGTCCGGGTGGTTGTAGGGCTGCGTCGGCGCGTGGCGCGTGCTGTGCGGGTGGTAGGCGAAGCCGTCGGCGAGCGCCGGCTGGAAGCCCGCGCACTGCCCCCGCGCAATCGGCTTGAGGTCCTTGTCGACGCAGCCGAACGCGCGCATGAACTCGAGCGGGCGCATGTTGGCGTTCTTGCTCTTCAGCGCGCCGCCGGCCGGCGCGAGCGCGCCGACGAGGACGGTGGCGTTCTGGTCGACGGCGTGGATCGCCGGATACGCCGCCCGGACCATCGCGCGGTAGACGTGCGGCGAGACCGCGGTGCAGTTGCGCTTGCCGCAGGTCGCCTGGGGCTGCAGCCACAGCGGGAGATTCGGCTCGTTCCAGAGTATGTAGTCGTCGGCCCGGGCGCCGTAGCGCGTCGCGACGGCCGTGGCGAAGTTGGCGAAGGCCGGCGCGCTCGGGCGGTAGCGCTGGTTGAGGCGGCTCGGGTTGCCCGACGCCCACAGCGGCGGCGCGCCGGTGAGCATCAGGATCGGCTTGATGCCGACGCGCTGCAGCCGGGCGAGCGCGCCGTCCACGTCGCCCCACTGGTACAGCGGGTCGTCCGGGTTCGTGGGCTGGAAGCCCAGCGGCGGCACCCGCGACGTCGAGCTCGGCGCGATCCGCGCCCACGAGACCTGGACGCGCACCGTGTCGATGCCGAGGCGCGCCCACGCGGCGACGGCCTCGTCGGCCTCCTCGCCGCCGCGGATCAGCACCGCGTCGTCGGCCATGCCGACCGCGAGATAGCGCGCGTCGGCCACGGCGGCAGCCGACAGGAGGGCCGCGACGGCGGCGAGCAGGACAGCGAAGAGTCGCCTCACGGGTGAGGGAACCCTGGAATGTGGAGCGAGTCGCGGTGCAGCATGGCGGCGGCGGAGCTTCAGCGTTCGTCGCCGGGGGCGAAACTCCCGCAGGGCGGGCACAGTAGCGTTCGGTCCCGGACGCCGCGGCGCCGGGTTGCGGCGGGGTCCGGACCGGGTTAGCGTCGGCGCCATGACGGGTCTCACCGGGGACGGCCCGGGCGACCGCGCCCCCAGCCCGCCCGAGACCTGGGACGCGTTCTTCAGCGACTTCTACCTGCGCGCCTACGCCGACGACACGCGCCAGAGCGAGGCCGAGGCGCAGGCGCTCGCCGCCGCCGGGCTCGCCCGCTGCCCGCCCGGCGGCGACCTGCTCGACGTCCCCTGCGGGTTCGGGCGCCACGCGATCCCGCTGGCGCGCGCCGGCCATCGCGTCGTCGGCGTCGACCGCGCCGAGACGCTGCTCGCCGAGGCGCGGCGGCGGGCGGGCCACGGGCGCTGGCCGAAGTTCGTCCGCGCCGACTACCGCGACCTGCCGTTCGCCGACGAGAGCTTCGACGCCGCGGTGAACCTCTTCAGCTCGCTCGGCTACCTCGGCGACGAGGAGGACACGAAGGCGCTCGCCGAGATCCGCCGCGTGCTGCGCCCCGACGGGCGGCTCGTGATCGAGACCATGCACCGCGACCGCCTCGTGCGCGCGTTCGCCGAGCACGACTGGCGGATGGTCGGCGAAGGGCGGGTGCTGCTCGAGCAGCGCACGTTCGACCCCGCCTCGGGCGTCGCGCAGACGACGCAGACGCTCATCGACAGCACCGGCGAGCGCGAGACGCGCCCGTTCTCCGTGCGGGTGTACGCGGCGACGGAGCTGCTCGCCATGCTGAGCCGCGCCGGCTACTCGGAGGCCAAGTGCCACGGCGACCTCGACGGCCGGCCGTTCGCCCCGGACACGCGTCTCGTGATCGTCGCCCGGCGCTAGCTAGTCCATGTTCGCGCGGCGCATGACCGTCAGGCCGACGAGCCGCGAGACGACCATCGCGACATAGGCGATCCCGGCGAGCTGCTCGAGCATCACGAGCGAGCGCGCGAAGGCCCGGATCGGCACGACGTCGCTCAGCCCCGTGCTCGACAGCGTCGTGAAGCTCAGGAACAGGAGCTCCATCCAGCTGCGGTCCGCGCTCGGGTTCACCGCCGCCGTGAAGCTCCCGGGCGCGACGGCCTGGCAGACCGTGTACGTGTAGGCGAAGGCCCACGCGACGAGCGTGAAGGTGGCGCCGACGGCGAAGAGCTCGTCGCGCGTGATGTCGTGGTCGGCGAGCATGTAGAAGATCAGCGCGCCCGCGGCGTAGAAGTAGAGGATCGCCTCGAGCGCCGACGAGTACGGCAGGAGGTCGTCGCTGCCGGTGACGACCTGGATGAGCAGGAGCACGGCCGCAGGGACCGCGAGCAGCATCCCGACCCACGTGATCCCCGGCAGGCTGCGGACGGCCAGCACGACCAGCCCGAGGATCGCGATGCCGATGACGCTGAACACGGCCCGTCCGACGCCGTTGCCCTCCATGAACGGGTAGACGAGCACGCCGCCCAGCTGGGCGGCGAGCAGGAGCGCGGAGGGTTCACGGCGGGCGAGGCGCAGCACAGGACCGGCCTAGCCTACGGCGGCGTGGGCGAAACTCGGGATCGCGTCGCCCGCGACGGTCGGCTTTCCGGCGGGAGGCCGCCGTACCGCCGTCCACCGGTCTGCCCCGCTGCGCCGCGCGGGCCCCGCGCGGACACTCGCTCCATGCGCCGTCTGTCCCTCGTCCCTCGCCGCGGCGCCCCCGGCCTGACGCTGCGTCCCATCGGCCCGCACGATCGCGCTGCGCTCCTCGCGGCGTTCGATCGCCTGAGCGCGACGTCGCGCTACCGGCGCTTCCTCTCCCCCAAGCCGCGCCTCACCGAGGCGGAGCTGACGTTCCTCACCGACCCCGACCCGGCCCGCCATCGCGCGCTCGTGGCCGAGGACCCGGCCACGCGCGAGATCGTCGGCGTCGCGCGCTACGTGCGCACGGCCGGCGATGTGGCCACGGCCGACGTCGCGGTCGCCGTGGTCGACGACTGGCACCGCCGCGGCGTCGGACGCCGGCTCATGACCGAGCTGATCCGCCTCGCCCGCCGCGACGGCGTCACGCGCGTCATGGGCACGACGCTCGTCGACAACCACGCCTCGCGCGGTCTGCTCCGCAGCCTCGGCTTCGAGCCCGCCGCCTTCTTCGGCGACACGATGGACCTCGTGCTCACGCTCTGCGCGGGCGCCGCGCGGCCCGCCGCCGCGTGAGCGCCCCCTCAGGCCGTGGCTGAGGCCTCGACCTTCAGCGCGACCTCGAACGACAGCAGGCTCGACCCGTGCGCGACCGTCGTGCCGCCGCTGTCCTTCGCCGCCTGGGCGTGGCCGCGGGTGAAGGACGGGCTCTCGACCCACGCGCGGAACGCCTCCTCGCTCTCCCAGCGGGTGTAGACGAAGTAGCGGGTCTCGCCCTCGACGGGCCGCAGGAGCTCGAAGCCGAGGAAGCCGGGCATGTTCTCGACCTCGGCGGCGCGCTTGGCGAAGCGCTCCTCGAGCGCCGGGCCCTTCCCGGGCGCGACCTCGATCGCGTTGATCTTGACGACGCTCATGCGGGGGGCCCGGCGATGCCGAACCCGACGCGGTGGTCGTCGCGCTCGGTGCGCACCCACAGGACGTGAGCGAGGTTGAGGCGGACGATGCCGTCCTCGGCCTCGATCTGGTGCCAGCCCTCGCTGCCGAGGGCCTCGTTGAGGCGGCCGAGCTCCTCGTCGCTGATTCGGAGGGCCAGGGGCTGGCTGGCCTGGAAGCCGATGCTGATGCGCTGTGCCATGTCGGTCAGTGTCCTTCCGCGGGCTGGACGATCTCGGTCAGCACGCCGCCCGCCGACTGCGGGTGCACGAAGGCCACGCGCGAGTCGCGGATGCCCACACGAGGCGTCTCGTCGATGAGGCGCAGGCCGCGCTCGCGGAGCGTGTCGAG
>JAXDHC010000051.1:0-3070 GCA_034664705.1 Solirubrobacteraceae bacterium | reverse complement strand
GTCGTCACGTTCATCGTGCGCAAGGGCAACCCCAAGGGGATCCGCACGTGGGACGACCTGCTCAAGCCGGGCGTGAAGGTCCTCACGCCGAACCCGTTCACCTCGGGCGCCGCGAAGTGGAACCTGCTCGCCGGCTACGGCGCCAAGAGCGGCGGCGGCGAGAGCCCGGACGCCGGCCTCGCGTACCTGCGCGAGCTGATCACCAAGCACGTCCAGGTCCAGGACAAGTCCGGTCGCGAGGCGCTGCAGAACTTCACGTCCGGCACGGGCGACGTCCTGCTGTCCTACGAGAACGAGGCGATCACCGCCCAGCGCAAGGGCCAGAAGGTCGACTACGTCGTCCCCGACCAGACCATCCTGATCGAAAACCCGATCGCCGTCGTGAAGAGCTCCAAGAGCCCCGAGCAGGCCAAGGCGTTCGTCGCCTACGCGCGTTCCCCGGCCGGCCAGCAGCGCTTCGCCGAGTGGGGGTACCGCCCGGTGGACGAGGGCGTCCTCAAGCAGAACGCGTCGAAGTTCCCGACGCCGCGCGGCCTGTTCACGATTCGCGACCTCGGCGGCTGGCCGAAGGTCAACGACGAGTTCTTCGACGTCGAGAAGGGCTCCGTCGCGAAGATCGAGGAAGAGGCGGGGGTCTCCACTGCCAAGTGACGCCCTCATCGCGGGCGCACCCGGCCGCGCCCGGCGCCGCGCCCTCTCCGCCGCGGCGCCGGGCGGCTCGGGGCTGCTGTCGCTCGGGGTCGCCACCGTCTGGCTGAGCGTCATCGTGCTCATCCCGCTGGCGGCCGTCGTCGCGCGGTCGACGGAGGGCGGGCTCGACGCGTTCTGGCAGGCCGTCTCCGGGCGTCAGGCGGTGGCGGCGCTGCGCCTCACGCTGCTGCTGTCGATCGCCGTCGCGGCGATCAACGCGGTGGCGGGGACGCTCGTGGCGTGGGTGCTCGTCCGCGACCGCTTCCGCGGCCGTGCGCTCGTCAACGCGCTGATCGACCTCCCGTTCGCGCTGCCCACCATCGTCGCGGGCATCACGCTGCTGGCGCTGTACGGCCCGGACGAGGCGGTCGGCTTCAACGTGGTGGGGACGCGCTGGGCGATCCTGCTCGCGCTGCTCTTCGTCACGCTGCCGTTCGTCGTGCGGTCGGTGCAGCCGGTGCTCATGGAGGTCGACCGCGAGATGGAGGAGGCGGCGCTGTCGCTCGGCGCGGGAGCGTGGACGACGTTCCGCCGCGTCGTGCTGCCGAACCTCTTCCCGGCCATCCTGTCGGGGGCCGCGCTGGCCTTCGCCCGTGCGGTCGGGGAGTTCGGCTCGGTCGTGCTCATCGCCGGCAACCTCCCGTTCCGGACCGAGGTGGCGTCGGTCTTCATCTTCGGGCGCATCGAGAGCGACGCGGTCACGTCCGCGGCGGCGGTCTCGGTCGTGCTCCTCGTCCTCTCGCTGCTCGTCCTGCTGGCGATCCGCGGGGTCGGCCGGCTCGGCCATGCGGGGGGTGATGCCGTTGGTGCCTGAGCGCCGCGCGCGGATCGGCCTGCGGGTGCTCGCGCTCGGCTACCTCGCCGCGCTGCTGCTCGTCCCGGTGGGGCTCGTCTTCTACCGGACGTTCTCGCAGGGCCTGGGCGACGTCTGGGCATCGGTCACGACGCCGGCCGCGATCCACGCGTTCTCGCTCACGCTGGAGATCGCCCTGATCGCCGTGCCGCTCAACGCGATCCTCGGGGTCCTCACGGCGATGGCCCTCGTCCGCGGGCGCTTCCGCGGCAAGGCGCTGCTGCAGGCGATCATCGACCTGCCGTTCGCGATCTCGCCCGTCGTCATCGGCCTCGCGCTGATCCTCGTCTACGGGCGCAACGGATGGCTCGGCGACTGGCTCGCCGAGCACGGCATCCAGGTCATCTTCGCGACGCCGGGCATGGTGCTCGCGACGATCTTCGTCTGCCTGCCGTTCGTCGTCCGCGAGGTCGAGCCGGTGCTGCGCGAGGTCGGCGACGAGCAGGAGCAGGCCGCGGCCACGCTCGGCGCGTCGCGCCGGCAGACGTTCTGGCGCGTCACGCTGCCGTCGATCCGCTACGGGATCGCCTACGGCGTGGTCCTGTCGACCGCGCGGGCGATCGGCGAGTTCGGCGCCGTCAGCGTCGTCTCCGGGAAGATCGCCGGGCAGACCGAGACGCTCACGCTGCTCGTCGAGAAGCGCTTCCAGAACTTCGACGTGGCGGGGGCGTACGCGGCGTCCGCCCTGCTGGCGCTCATCGCGCTGGCGACCCTGCTCGTCATGACCCAGCTCAAGCCCAGGAGGGACGAGGCGTGATCACGGTCTCGGATGTGACCAAGCGCTTCGGCGACTTCCAGGCGCTCGACCGCGTCTCGCTGGAGGTCGCCGACGGCTCGCTGACGGCGCTGCTCGGCCCGAGCGGCTCGGGGAAGTCCACGCTGCTGCGCGTCATCGCCGGCCTCGAGGCGCCCGACGCCGGCACCGTGGCGATCGCGGGGCGCGACGCGACGTTCCTGCCGCCGCAGCGGCGCGGGATCGGGTTCGTCTTCCAGCACTACGCGGCGTTCAAGCACATGACCGTGCGCGAGAACGTCGCCTTCGGCCTCCGCGTGCGCCGCCGCCCGAAGGCCGAGATCGCGGAGAAGGTCGACGAGCTGCTGGGGCTGGTGCAGCTCGACGGGTTCGCCCACCGCTACCCCAGCCAGCTCTCAGGTGGTCAGCGCCAGCGCATGGCCCTGGCGCGCGCCCTGGCCGTCGAGCCCAAGGTGCTGCTGCTCGACGAGCCGTTCGGCGCGCTCGACGCCAACGTGCGCGCGGACCTGCGCGCCTGGCTGCGCCGCCTGCACGACGAGATCCACGTGACCACCGTCCTGGTCACGCACGACCAGGAGGAGGCGATGGAGGTCTCCGACCAGCTCGTCGTGCTGCGCGACGGGCGCATCGAGCAGGAGGGCTCGCCGCGCGAGATCTACGAGGCGCCGGCGAACGACTTCGTCATGGGCTTCCTCGGCCCGGTGAGCAGGGTCGAGGGCGGCCTGGTCCGCCCGCACGACCTGATCCTGTCGGGCGAGCCCGCCGACGGGGCC
>JAXDHC010000050.1:0-5479 GCA_034664705.1 Solirubrobacteraceae bacterium | reverse complement strand
GGCGGGCGGCACGATCACCCACCACCACGGCGTCGGGCGCGACCACCGCCCCTGGTACGACGCGCAGCGGCCCGACGCGTTCGCGGCGGCGCTGCGGGCGGCCAAGCAGGCGCTCGACCCCGCCGGGCGCCTCAATCCCGGGGTGCTGATCGATCCGTAGGCGCGCGGACGGCGCCGTCGGCGCGCCCCTCGAAGAGCTCCTCGAAGTCCGGCGAGAGCTGCGCGCGGATGTAGGCGAGGCGGTCGGTCGTCGCGTCCTCCAGCGTGGTCATGACCGCCCGCGCATGGAGCGCGGCCTCGTCCTCGGGCACGCCCTCGCGCTCGCTGACCCGCCGCACGAACTCGTCGACGCTGAAGCGCTCCGGGCGGCGCCCGGCCTGGCGGAGGACCTCCGCGATGCTCGGCGGCAGCTGCGCGGCGAGCGAACGGGTCTCCCGGCGCGTGACGCGCTCGGCCAGCGTGGCCACGGCCGCACGCAGGGCACGCTCGGCCTGCGCGGTGCTGACGCCGGCGCGCCGCGCGACCTCCTCCAGGAGGTCCGTCTTCCGCGCCGCCTTGACCCGCTTTCCGGGCCACCACGCCCGCTCGCCGACCAGCGACGTGAGCGCCGGGACGAGCATCGAGCGGACGATGAAGGTGTCGATCAGGATGCCGGCCGTCATCACGAAGGCGAACTCGCGGAACGAGCGCAGGGGCACGATCGCCAGCAGCGCGAACGACGCCGCCAGCGCCAGGCCGGCGGCGGTGACCGCCCGCGCCGCCGCGGGCATCGCCACGGCGATCGCCTCGCCGAGCGGCAGGCGCCGCGCGTCCTCCCAGATCCGCCCGGCGACGAAGACGTTGTAGTCCGAGCCGAGCGCGACCAGCAGGACCGCTGCGGCGAACGGCACGTAGTAGGTGAGGTCGTCCTCGCCGAGCACCTGCTGGAAGAGGAACGTCGTGAGGCCGAGGCTGGCGAGGAGGCCGAGCACGCTGCACGCCACGAGGTACAGCGGCGCGACGAGCGCGCGCATGAAGACCGCGAGCAGCAGCAGGTTGACGATGATGGCGACCACGGACACGCGCTTGAGGTCATCGAGCACGCGGCTGACCGTGTCGTCGGCGAGCGCGGTCTCGCCGCCGAAGCTCATCCGCACGCCGGGGCCGATCCCGGCCTGGCGCGCGAGCGCGGGCATCCGGTCCCTGATCTCGCGCAGGCGGTCGATCGCCGGCGCGCCGAGCGGGTCCTCGTCGAGCACGACCGCGAAGCGCGCGCCCTGGCCGTCGCGCGACAGCATCACCGCCGGCGCGCCCTGGATCTGCTCGCGCGGGCCGAGCACGGCCGTGACGCCGGGCTGGCGGTCGATCAGGTCCTGGAGGCGGCTGAGCTCGGCACGCCGCGCGGCGATGCCGGGCTGCTCGAGGTCGATCTCGGTGGGCGCGAGGATGCCGGCCGCCATGCCGCGCTCGGCCGCCTCCGCGGCGCGGCGCACCTCGCTGTCGCCGGGCAGCGCGCTGATGAACGTGAGGCCGTGGTTCATGTCGCGGACGAAATGCGCGCCGTAGCCGAGCGCCGCGATCGCGAGGATCGCGATGGGCAGGGCGACCGGCTTGGACGACGCGATGCGGGCGACCACGAGCCGCCAGGGCGCGGTGCCGCTCTCGCGGGCGAGCTGCGGTGCGCGCCGGAAGGCGGTGACCGGGTGCGTGAGCCGCAGCGCGAGCCGGGCGAGCGGGCCGCGGCGGATGGAGGGGCCCTTCGCGTCGGCGTTCGCCTGTGCCGGAGCCGGCTCGGCGGGGACGTCGCCGGCGTCGCGGCGCTCGGCCGCCTCGGCGGCGGCGGCGCCCTCCTCGCGCACGCGGCGCCCGAACAGCCGCGGGCCGAAGAGCGCGACGAGTGCCGGCACGAGCGTGATCGCGACGACCATGCTGATCAGCGTGGTCAGGGCCAGGCCGGGGCCGAACGCGCGGAAGAACTCGAGCTTGCCGGCGACGAGCGCCGCCGTGCCCGCCGCGACGATGAGCCCGGCGGTGAACACGATGGGCGCGATCTCGACGATCGTCCCGCGCGCGGCCGTCAGGCGCGGCTCGCCCTGGCGTATGCGCCCGCGCATGGCCGACAGGAAGAAGATCGCGTAGTCGGTCACGAGCCCCAGCAGCAGCACGACGACGACCGGCTGGACCTCCTTGGGCACGGTGACGCCCGCGCGCTCGCCCGCCCACGGCAGGACGCGGACGGCGATCAGGTACGCGACCAGCGCGGTGAAGAGCGCGACCAGCGGCGCGCCGATCGAGCGGAACGCGAGTGCGACGACGAGGAAGATCAGCGCCACGCTCGCCGCCTCGATGATCGGCAGCGCGTGCTCGATCTCGCTGAACTGCGCCAGGCGCGCCGGCGCGGCGCCGGTCACGCCGACGACGGCGCCGCTGGGCCCGCCGAGCGCGCGGTCGGCGTAGGTCTGCGCGGCCTGCCGGCGGTCGACGAGGTTGAGGCGCGGATCGAAGAACAGGTACGTGACGGCGGTGGTGCCGCGCTCGCGCGCGGGCAGGCTGCCCACGGCGTTGGAGATCGGCAGCGCCGCGCGCACGTCGCGCAGCGCGGGGTCGCTGCGCGTCTGCACGGCGCGCGCCGCCGCGAGCTGGCGGCGCTGGACGGCCTGCGAGAGCCCGCGCGGGTCGCGCTGGACGACCGCCGTGTCCGTGGCCAGCGGGAACCCGAAGCGCTCGATCGCCCGCGACTGCGCCTGGCTGGCCGCCCCGTTCTTCGCGGCGAGGTCCTCCAGCGGCGCCGTCGGCGCCGACGCGAGGTCGGGGAGGCTGATCGTCGCCGCGACGACCGCGACGATCCACACGAGCGGGATCAGCGCGCGGAGCGCGACGATCACCGCGGCATAGCCACGCGCGATCAGCTGGCGGCGGTTCTGGGCTCCCATGATCGGTCTGCGACGTGGCGATCGGTGCCCGGCAAACGTGCCCATCGCCGTCGGGGGGCAAACTCCCGCGCATCGGCGGCCGCCGGCGCTACATTGACGGCGTGAGCGCGGAGGCCAAGAACTTCGAGGCGATCGTCAAGGCCAAGGCCGACCACAATCGCCACTGCCCGTTCCCGCCCCATACGGTGCGGATGAACCCGTTCGAGATCGAGCGGATGCAGTGGGAGGAGGGCGACACCATCGCGGGCCTCCTGCTCGAGGCCGACGCCAAGCTCGGCACCGGCGCGTTCCGCCTCGTCTGCGACGGCATGGAGCCGCCCGAGCTCGAGACCGAGGACTTCGAGGTCATCGAGTCGCCGGTCGAGCCGCTCGAGGTGCCGGTCGGCCCGGGCCGTGAGGGCGACCCGCGGTTCGGACCCGCGGGCGCGGCCGAGACCCCTCCTAGTCCACGGCGAGCGGGCGCCCGAACGCCCGCTCGAACAGCTGTGCCTCGCGGCCCGCCGCCCAGCGCGCGACCGCCGCGTCGCTGTCGCTCTCGCTGACCAGCGCCAACCGGATGTGCCCGTCCTCGACGGACGCGTGGGCCTCGCGGACGAGCTGGTCGCGGCTGCGCTCCAGGTCCTCGGCGACCCGCAGGAGCGCCGACATGCGGTTCAGGCGGTCGGCGTCGCCCTTGGTGGCGAGCGGCTCGAACGGGCCGAGCGACGGCGTGCCCTTGCGGTGGTAGCGCACGGCCTGGCCGATGAGCGCCACCTCGCGTTGCGTGAAGCCGGGCAGCCCGGCGTTCAGCACGAGGTAGCGCGAGTGCTTGTGGTGGTCGTCGTAGTCGACGGCCATGCCGATGTCGTGCAGCAGCGCCGACGCCCACAGCAGCTCGCGCTCGGTCGCATCGCCGTCGTGCAGGCCGAGCTCGGCGAGCTCGTCGAACAGCGCGAGCGCCAGTCGCGCGACGTGCGCCGTGTGCGCGTTGGCGTCGGGATGCATGTCGTACTGGGCGGCGAGGTTGGACGCGGTCGCGCGGCGCACGTCGTCGAACAGGGCCGCCCCGTCGTCGCGCCCGAGGTGGTGCTCGAAGAAGACGCCCTCGCGCAGGCCGGCCTCGGTGACCTCGAGCGCCTCGAAGCCGCCCGTCTCGAGGACGGTCTGCACGACCACCGCGCCGGCGAGGATGAGGTCGGCGCGCGACTCCTTGATGCCGGGCACCCTGGCGCGCTCGGACGGCGGCAGGGCGGCGAGCTCGTCGACGAGGTGGTCGAGCGCCTCGCGGGTGAGGACGAAGCCCTGGACGCCGAACTCGGGGATCCCCGCGTCGCGCTGGGCGGCCGCCGCCAGGTTGCGCACCGTCCCGCCGATGCCGACGATGCGGTCGCCCGAGCCGCGCAGCCAGGGCGCGCCCTCCAGGGCCCCGGCGACGAACGTGCGCAGCTCGCGCAGCTGCTTGGGCTTGGCGGGCTTGTCGTCGGCGAGGAAGCGCTCGGTGGTCCGCACCGCGCCCAGGGGCCAGGACTCGAGCTCGCGGGCGTGACGGCCCTCGACGTGCACGAGCTGCATCGAGCCGCCGCCGAGGTCGAGCATCACGCCGTCGTCGAGCGTCGTCGAGTTCACCGCGGCGAGATGGCCGTAGTGCGCCTCCTGCTCGCGCGAGAGGACGCGCACCTTCAGGCCCGACGCGGCCTCGGCGCGGTCCAGGAACTCGCGCGCGTTCGTGGCGTCGCGGATCGCGCTGGTGGCGACCGCGTGGACGTCGCTGGGGCGCAGGCCGCTCGCCTCGCAGAAGTGGGCGAAGACCTCGATCGTCGCCTGGGCGCGCGCCATCCCGTCCTCGCCGAGCCGGCCCGTCGCGGCCAGGCCCTCGCCGATGCGCACGGCCTCGTAGATCTCGTCGGTGCGCTTCCACCAGCCGTCGCGCGCCGTGAAGACGACGAGGCGGAAGGAGTTCGAGCCCAGGTCGATGACGGCGAGGCGCTGGGCGTCCCTGGGCTCCATGCGCGCGGAGGCTAGCGGGAGCCCGGCGCGACGGCGGGGCCGGCGACCCCGCCGGCAGCCGGGCGCGCGATCAGTCGCTGCTCTCGATGAGCTCGATCCGGTAGCCGTCCGGATCGCGCACGAAGCACAGCCGCGAGCCGCCCTCGCGGATCGTGTACGGCGGCTTCTCGGGCTCGATGCCCTGGTCCTTGAGCTTGTCGAGCGTGTCGTCGAGGTCGGCGGCCGTGATCGCGATGTGGTTGTAGCCCGTGCCGAGCTCGTAGGAGTCCACGCCGAAGTTGTGCGTGAGCTCGAGCCGCGCGCCGTCGCCGGGCAGGCCCATGAAGACGTTGATCGCCTCGTCGCGAATGGGCACGCGGCGCAGCTCCTCGAAGCCGAGCGCCTCGTAGAAGGCGACGGAGCGGTCGATGTCGCCGATGCGATAGCAGGTGTGGATGAGCGCGGGCATGGTGTGGGGGTCGCCTCCGGGTCGACGCGCATGATGGCAGGATGTCGTCCCATGGTCGTCGAACGCTCCATGAACTCGGACTACCTGTCGAACACCTACCTCGTCGGCCAGGAGGGCGGCGCCGGCTTCTTCG
>JAXDHC010000049.1:0-17966 GCA_034664705.1 Solirubrobacteraceae bacterium | reverse complement strand
CGCATGGACTGCATGCTGCGCATGATCGGCGCCTACACGGCGGCGATGGCGAAGGCGACCGGCGGCATGATGGTCGGCGACGCCCAGTGCATCCAGCTGTACGGCTTCTTCGGGAAGGACCTCGAGGACAAGGACTTCCTGTACCGCGAGATCTTCGGCGCGGGCTCCGGCGCGCGGCCGTTCGCGGACGGGACCGATACCGTCGACCTCGTCCCGCACTCGAAGAACCTGCCGGCCGAGTTCATCGAGCAGCGCTTCCCGGTGCTCGTCCGCCGCGTCGGCATGTTCCAGGACTCCGGCGGCCCGGGCGCGTTCCGCGGCGGCATGGGGTACCTGAAGGACGTGGAGATCCTCGTGGACGGCCACTTCCTGACGATCTCCTACCGCACGACGTTCTCGTGCTTCGGCGTCAACGGCGGGATGGCCGGCCGCTCCGGCGGCGCGCTCGTCAACCCGGGCTCGCCGGACGAGCAGCACATCCTCTACAAGCGCGAGTCGGTGCCGGTCAAGGCCGGCGACGTCGTGCGCATCCTCACGCCCGGCGGCGGCGGCTGGGGCGACCCGCTGGCCCGCGTGGCGGAGATGGTCCGCCTCGACGTGCAGCAGGGCAACGTGTCGATCGAGAGCGCCCGGGACGACTACGGTGTCGTGCTCGAGCGTGTGGACGACATGAGCCGTGGCTACGAGGTCGACGAGGCGAAGACGACCGCCCTGCGCGAGGAGAAGCGCGCGAGCCGGCCGCCGCTCAAGATGATCAACCGCGGCCCGCACGTGGAGCAGCTGATCAAGGAGGGCAAGATCCAGGTGAGCGACTTCGACTACCCCGCCAACTTCGACGAGGCCGGGTACCTCGAGGCGGTGGCGGCGTCATGAGCGCCACCGCCGTCCAGCGTGTCCAGGTGTCGGGCGCCCCGTATGACCGGGGCGCCCAGCTGGGCCGTCAGGCGCAGGAGCGCATCGGCCACACGCTGGCGCTCTACCGCGAGACGTTCGCGCACTACACGGGCCTCACGTGGGACGAGGTGTGCGAGCGCTCGCGGGCGTACCTGCCGGCGATGGAGGCCTACGACTCGGAGCTCGTGCCCGAGATCGCCGGCATCGCCGAGGGCGCCGGCGTCGGGTTCGACGACATCCTCGCGATCAACACGCGCACCGAGGTCATGTACGGCTTCTCGGAGACCATGGTCGCCGAGTGCACGGCGTTCGGCGCGCGCGGCAGCGCGACCGCGAGCGGCGACGTCCTCATCGGGCAGAACTGGGACTGGCTGCCGCCGGCCTCGCAGAGCTGCATCGTGCTCGAGGCCGAGCTCCCGGGCCGGGCGTCGTTCGTGACCTTCGTCGAGGCGGGCCTGCTCGCCAAGATGGGGTTCAACGACGCGGGCATCGGGCTCGTGGCGAACCTGCTGCTCACCGACGAGGACCGCGGCGACGTCGGCGTGCCGTTCCACGCCGTGCTGCGCAACGTCCTCGCCGCGCGCAGCTTCGGCGAGGCGGTCGCGGCCGTGACGCGCGCCCGCCGCGCGGCCTCGGGCAACTACCTGATCGCGTCCGCGGACGGCGAGCTCGCCGACCTCGAGGCGCGCCCCGGCGGTCCGGAGGCCGTTCACCGAATCGATCCGACCCGCGATCGCGTCCTGCACGCGAACAACTTCTGCGGGCCGATCGGGGCGGCGAGCGACCGGGGGATCGACACGCTGCCGGACTCTCCGCGGCGCACGGCGCGAATCGAGCAGCTGCTGGACCAGAACCATGGCCGCCTCGACGCCGAGGTGGCGGGCGAGATGCTGCGCGACCACGACGGCGCGCCGTCGTCGATCTGCCGCCATGCCGACGAGGGCCTCGCCCCGCTCGAGGGCGTGCTGACGATCGGCTCGGTCGTGGTCGAGCTGTCGGCCGCGCGGATGAACCTCGCGTTCGGGCCGCCGTGCGAGAACGGCTACGAGGCGATCGTGCCCGAGTTCGCCCGCGCCGGCCAGGCGGCATCGCGCTGAGCGAGCTGCCGCCCCGGTGCTGCCTGAGCGTCCCCGCGTCGAGCGAGCGCATGCTCGCCAAGGCGCGGGGACTCGAGGTCGACGAGATCGTGCTCGACCTCGAGGACGCGGTGGCGCCGGACCAGAAGGCGGCGGCGCGCGCCGCCGTCGTGGCGGCCCTCGCGGGCGGCGGCTTCGCGGCGCCGCGCGTGTCCGTACGCGTCAACGCGCCGGGCACGCCGTGGTGCCACGAGGACGTCCTCGCGCTCGCCGCGGCGCCGGTGCCGCCGGTCAGCCTCGTCATCCCGAAGGTCGAGCGCGAGGCCGAGCTCCAGTTCGTCGAGCTGCTGCTGGAGGCCGTCCACGCGCAGACCGGTCGCGCCCCGCAGCTGCGGCTGCAGGCGCTGATCGAGACCGCCCGCGGCGTGGCGGCGGTCGACCGGGTGGCGGCGAGCCTGCCGCGCCTGGATGCGCTGGTCGTCGGCTACGCCGACCTCGCGGCGTCCCTCGGGCGCCGGGACGGCCTCGGCCACGGCGCCTGGCACGCGGTCCAGGACCGCGTGCTCGTCGCCGCGCGCGCGGCGGGCATCGCGGCGATCGACGGCCCCTGCCTGCAGATCCAGCCCGACGACGCCCTGCGCGAGCAGGTCGCGGTCGCGCGGGCGCTGGGCTACGACGGCAAGTGGGCGATCCACCCCTCGCAGGTCCCGGTCATCACGGACGCGCTCACGCCGACCGACGACGAGCGCGCCGAGGCGCAGGCGACGCTCGACGCGCTCGCGGCCGCCGAGGCCCAGGGCGCGGGCGCGGCCGCCGTGGCCGGCGGGATGGTCGACGAGGCCAGCCGCCGCCGCGCGCTCGCCGTCCTCGCGCGCGCCGGGCGCGCCACGGGCGCGCCCCGCCCGTCCGCCGGCTGACACGGCTCCCGGACCCGGCGCGGCCGCGCCCGGACCCGACGCGCCCGCCCGCCCGTCTCCGCGGCCCGACCGACCGCCGCACGGAGGCCGGACACACCGAAATCCACGGAGGTAGGACAGGGCGGCAGCCTCCCCGTGGACCGCCAGGTCGCCCAGGCGTCCGCCGACGTGGACGCTGGCGGAGGCCGACGTCGTGCGCGGCTCGCCGATGGACCTGCCCGCGTTCTGCCCGGCGATCGTCGAGCAGTTCGCCGAGGCCGGCTCCCAGGCTCGCGCGGCCGCGTAGGGCCGGCATGCCTCGGCGTGGCGGCACGGCCGCCGCGCCGGGGTCGCGCGGCGCCGGTCAGTGGCCGAGGGTCTTGTGCGAGATCCGCTCGCAGTGGCGGATCACGTAGTGGCGCTGGGCGCGCCGGCTGACGAACAGCACGTCGCGCCCGCCGCCGCAGTCGATCAGGCCGCGGCCCCAGTGGGCCTTGAGCCAGTCGGCGCCGCCGCCCGCGCGGACCGTGTTCCGGCCGTGGCTGGTGTAGATGTGGTCCGCGCCGGGGCCCCCGAGCATCGTGTCGTGCTGGGCGGCCGGCTGGCCGGACGGCTTGTAGTCGCCCCACAGCACGTCGCCCCACGGGCCCGCGAAGATCGTGTCGCTGCCGTGGCCGCCGAGCAGCTCGTTGTGGCCCACACGGGACGTCATGACGTGGCCGCCGCCGGTGGCGACGAACCGGCGCTGGCAGGCGCCGCGCAGATGGACCGCGTCGCACGAGTACCGCGGGTCCTGGCCGGCGAACGGGTCATGGCCGGGTCGCGCGTCCAGCGGCCGGGCGCCGTCGGTCTTGTTCATGAGGAGCACGCCGTCGATCTGCGGCCAGCCGTCGTGGCCGGTGTTCGCGCCGGCGGCGGGCGCCGCGGCGAGGGCGGCGACGAGGATGGTCAGGACGAGGGTGATCCGTCGATGCATAACGTCATGCCACCGTAGGCCCGGGTCCTGCGGGCCGGCGGGGGCCGGCCACCCGATCGGGCGGGTCCCGTCCCGCCTGGCGGGCCGCCGTCGTGCCGGGTGCGTCAGGCCGTCGGCGGGGCCGCGCCGGCGTCTTGCGGGGGGACCCGGGCCGGGCGCTGCCAGTCGGGCCGCGCGGCGGACAGCAGCTCGCGGTACTCGCCGGGAAGCTGGGCCTTCGTGTCGGCGAACTCCTTCTCGCCGACCGCCTCGCGCAGCGTGGCCAGGACGGCCCGGGCGTGCTCGGCCGCCGCGCCGCGAGGAACGTCCTCGATGCGCGCCACCTCGGCCTCGAACTCCTCGACGGACATCCGCCGGGCCGCGCCCTGTCCGCTGGCGCGGCCGCGCTCGACCGCGGGGTGGAGCTCCGGCGCGAGCAGGCGCTCGAGATCGTCGAGCTGGCCGCCGGCGACCCGTTCGCCGAGCGCCTCCAGGGCGGCGTCGGTCGCCCGCTGTGCGCGGCGCCGGTCGAGGCCGAGGCGGTCCGCGACGCGCTGCACGAACTCGTCGGCGGAGAGCGTGGCGTCCGGCGCCGGCGCGTGGCGCTCCGGTGGCGGCGCGTCGGCGCGGGCGCTGTCGAGGAGCGGGCCGAAGTCCTTCGGCAGCTCGGAGCGCATGTCGGCGAACTCGTCGGGGCCGACCGCGCTCCACAGGGCGGAGAAGACCGCGCGCGCGTCGCGCTCGGCGGCCGACTCGTCGAGCCCGGCGCGGCCGGCGACGCGCCGCAGGAACTCGTCGACGTGGAAGCGCTGGCCGGGCTCGTCGGGCTCGAGGCAGGAGCGCAGCTCGCCCGGCAGGCGCTCGGCGAGGTCCTCGCTCTCGCCGGTCGTCAGCCGGTCGGCCAGCGTCTTGAGCGTCGCGCAGGCGACGCGCTCGGCCTCGGCGTCGGAGATGTCGGCGCGGTCGCGCACGGTGGTGATGAAGCCCTGGTAGTCCACGTCCGTGCCGGTAGGCCGCCTCGCGCGGGCGTGAAGGGCGCGCGATCGGAGAGGATGACGCCACCGAGACGAGGAGGACGCCGGATGAAGGCCGCACGACTGCACGCCTACCACGAGCCGCTGAAGGTCGAGGAGGTCGACGAGCCCCGCGCCACGGGGCCGCTGGACGTCGTCGTCCGCATCGGCGCGGCGGGGCTGTGCCGCACGGACCTGCACATCCAGGAGGGCCAGTGGGCGGAGAAGTCGCAGGTGAAGCTGCCCTATACGCCCGGCCACGAGAACGCGGGCTGGGTCCACGAGGTCGGCTCGGCGGTGACCAACGTCGAGGTCGGCGACACGGTGATCGTGCACCCGTTCATCACCTGTGGGCTGTGCCGGGCGTGCCGCTCGGGCGACGACATGCACTGCGTCAACGGCTCGTTCCCGGGGCTCGACCGCGACGGCGGCTTCGCCGACTTCCTGCTCACCAATGCGCGCTCGGTGGTCAAGCTCGACCCGTCGCTGCATCCGGCGGACATCGCCGCGCTCGCCGACGCGGGGCTGACGGCGATCCACGCGGTGAAGAAGGCGATCCCGGTGCTCGGCGCGGGGACGCGGGCGGTGGTGATCGGCGCCGGCGGCCTCGGGCACATCGGGATCCAGTGCCTGAAGGCCTACACGCCCACGGAGATCATCGTCATCGACCCCTCCGAGCAGGCGCTGGAGCTGGCCCGCGAGCTCGGCGCCGATCACACGGTCAAGGCGGACGGGTCCCACGTGGACACCGTGCGTGAGCTGACCGACGGGATGGGCGCTCAGGCGATCGTCGACTTCGTCGGCGAGAACGGGGCGGTGGAGGACGGCGTGGCGATGATCCAGGACGGCGGCTTCTACTACGTCATCGGCTACGGGCAGGACATCGACATCCCGACGATCGACGTCATCTCCCGCGAGATCTCGTTCATCGGCAACCTCGTCGGGACCTACGTCGACCTGCAGGACCTGATGACCCTGACCGCCCAGGGCAAGGTCACGCTGCACACGACGACGTATCCGCTGGACGCGGTCAACGACGCGATGGCCGACCTGCGGGGCGGGCGCCTGCAGGGCCGCGGCATCCTCGTGCCGGAGGCCGCGTAGGCGCGGCGTGGCCCGCGCTCGAGGCGGCGCGGCCGGCGGCCCACCTCCGTCGCGGAGATCCCGCGTTGCGGGGAGGCGGAGGTGCTCGTCAGCGACGACCGGCACCTGGCCGACGTCGGGACCGAGATCTTCGGCGAGGAGCGCGACCGCGGCCGCGAACGCGGGGGCTCCCATTCCGGCGGCCCGCGGGAATATGCTCGCGCCCATGGCCGACGTCGTCATCCCCGCACCACCGCTCGGCGCCCACGCGCCGCCGCCGCGCCCGGACTTCGAGATCGTCCCGCGAAAGGGGCTGCCGATCGTCGGGATCGCGCTCGCCGCGCTCGTCGCCGCGATCCTTTCGAACGAGCTCTGGGCGCTGGAGTTCTTCCACGTCGCCGCCGGCGGCATGTGGACCGCCTTCGACCTGTTCCTCGGCTTCGTGCTCGGGCCGATCCTCGGCCGCCTGGCGATCCCGGCCCGCATCGAGCTGACGACGAGGCTCATGCCGAAGATGCTGCTCATCATGCCGACGCTCGTGACCCTCACGCTCGCGTCCGGCTGGCAGCTCGGCCGCTACCTCAACACGATCGACAGCGGCCATCCGCTCCACGGGTGGATCGTCGCCTCCTACATCGTCGTGGGCGCCATGGCCGTCATCGCCCTGGCCGTCCTCGAGCCGGCGAACGTGGCGGTGCTCTTCGAGCTGAAGAAGCCGCGCCCCAACCCCGAGGTCATCCAACGCCTGATGAAGCGCTTCATCTACACCGCCGGCATCACCGGGGCGATGCAGGTCACGACGCTCGTGATCATGACCAAGGTGGCGGTGGGATGACCGAGCGCCGCCAGCCGCCGGTCACCGAGCTCGCCGTCGTCTCGATGGCGCTCGTCATCGCCGGGGGCATCTGGATCGCGTCGCACCTGCCCAACGACGTGCCGCTGGGGCCGGCGGTCGCGATGCTGGCGGCGTCGGCGCTGCTCATGGCGATCAACATCGCCGGGCTCGCGCGCGTGCCGGACTTCAACCGGGCGCTGTTCTTCGACGTCGCCAAGTGGGCGCTCGTCGCCTACTGCGTCATCGCGGCGATCCTCGAGTTCGTGTTCATCCACGACGGCACCCGCGGCGGCGTCCTCGTGGTGCTCACGCTGTCGCTCGTCGTCTTCGCCGTGCATGTCCCGCTGCTCATCGGCTACACGGTCGCGCGCTTCGACCCGCTCGTGCCCGCCGAGCAGGGCTAGGCGGGCGGACCGCCGCGCCGCTCAGGCCCGCGGCGCCGCCCCGGCGAGATCGTCGGAGAGGCTGCGCACGTACCGGGCCAGCTCGGGGTGCTCCGCGGGCGACCACTCGGCGACCAGGTCCTCGAGCGCCCCGCACCGGGCGTCCGCGAGCGCATCGACCGCGCGGGCGCCCTCGGGCGAGAGGCCGGTGGAGTTCTCCGGGCCGCCGGTCAGGAGCCCGTGGCCGTGCAGGTCGCGGCACGCCTCGCGCAGCTCGTCCTCGTCGACATGGTGGGCCGCGGCGAGCGCCCGCACGTCGACGTCGCCGTCGCTCGCCGCGCGGGCGAGCAGCCACCCGCCCATCGGGGAGACCGGGAGGCCGGCCCGCGAGATCGCGCGGCGCAGGAACTCGCGAACTCCCTCGCGGCCGACGAGCACGCTGAGCTCCCGGGCGACCTCGCGGACCGAGTCGGTGTCGTCGGGGGCCGCGAAGGCGCGGTGCATCGCCGTCGTGCGGACGGTCTCGCGCAGCGGGCGCTCCTCGAGCAGCCACGTCAGCAGGAACGCGACCGCCATCACGACGGCCGCCACGACGAAGACCAGGTCGAGCGCGTCGGTGAAGGACGTGATGAAGCCGTCGCGCACCGGCGCCGGCAGCCGGTCCAGCGCCGACGGGTCCAGCGCGTTGACGTTCGGCGCCCCGCCGGCCGCGGCCGGGACGCGCTCGGCGAGCGCGTGGGTCAGGCGGTTGGTGAACACGGCGCCGAGCACCGCGGTGCCCAGGCAGCCGCCGATCGACCGGAACAGCGTCGCGCCCGACGTCGCCACGCCGAGCTGCTCGTAGGGCACCGCGTTCTGCACGGCGAGGACGAGCACCTGCATCACCATCCCGAGCCCCATGCCGAGGACGAGCATGTAGAGCGCCGCGAGCGCCGCGCTCGTGTCGCGGTCCAGCGTGCTGAGCGCGACCAGGCCGGCCGTGCCGATCGCGGTGCCGAGGATCGGCCAGTGCCGGTAGCGCCCGGTGCGCGTGATGAGCTGGCCCGACACGATCGACGAGAGCAGCAGCCCGCCCATGACCGGCAGGAGCTGCAGGCCGGACTCCGTCGGGCTGGACCCGCGGACGACCTGCTGGAAGAGCGGCAGGTAGGTCAGCGCCCCGAAGAGGGCGAAGCCGACCACGAGGCCGACCGCGCTCGTGACGGCGAAGACGCGGTTGGCGAAGAGCGCCGGTGGCAGGATCGGCTCGCGCGCCCGGCGCTCGATCGCCACGAAGGCGGCGATCGCGGCGACGGCGAGCACGCCGAGCGAGACGATGAACGGCGAGCCCCAGTCGTAGCTCGTCCCGCCGAGCGTCGTGAGCAGGACGAGCGCGCTCAGGCCCACGGCGAGCAGCGCGGTCCCGGCGTAGTCGATCGCGTGCTCGACGCGCTCCCGCGCGCCGGGCAGCGTGGCGGCGAGCACGGCGAACGCGAACACGCCCAGCGGGAGGTTGATGTAGAAGATCCAGCGCCACGAGACCTGGCTCGTGAAGAAGCCGCCGATGAGCGGGCCGGCGACGCTCGACACGCCGAAGACGGCGCCGAACAGGCCGGTCCACTTGCCGCGCTCGCGCGGCGGCACGACGTCGCCGATCGCCGCCTGCGCGGACACCATGAGGCCACCGCCGCCGAGGCCCTGGATCGCCCGGAACGCGATGAGCTCGGTCATCCCCTGCGCCAGCCCGCAGAGCGCCGAGCCGACGAGGAAGAGCACGAGCGCGCCCTGGAGGACGACCTTGCGCCCGTAGAGGTCGCCGAGCTTGCCGTAGAGCGGCGTGACCGCGGTGACCGCGAGGAGATAGGCCGTCACGACCCAGGAGAGGTGCTCGAGCCCGCCGAGCTCGCCGACGATCGTGGGCAGCGCGGTGGAGACGATCGTCTGGTCCAGCGAGGCGAGCAGCATCACGAGCATCAGCCCGCTGACGACGAGCAGGATGCCGCGGCCCTCGGCGTCGCGGGCCGCGACGGCGGTGGGGGAGGCCTCGGTCGGTGCGGCGCTCATGGGGGGCGGCCTACCCGATGCGCCCATCCGCGCACGGCGCGCGGCTCGGCTCCGGACGCTCCGGACTACGCGCGCACGCGATGGCCGGCGGCGCGGAGCGCGGCGACGGCGTCGGCGAGGCGATCGTCGCGGACGAGGACGTAGTCGGTGTCGTACGTCGCCACCGCGAAGATCGCCACTCCCGCCTCGGCGAGCGGCACGGCCAGCGCCGCGAGCACGCCGGTGAGCGCGAAGTCCAGCGGGCCGGCGACCTCGAGCGCGCGGAACCCGCGCTCGGCGCGCGCCTCGCCGGGCACGCCGGCCTGCGCGCAGACGATCGACAGCTCGCGCGCCGTGCGGACGACGGCGTGGAGCGCGCCCGCCCCGTCCTGCGCCCAGGCGGGCACCGCGTCGCCGGGCTCGAGGCGGACGATCGCCAGCGGCGTGGGGAGGACCCGCAGGTCGAGCCCGGGAGCCGCCGTCACCGCGACCAGTGCGTCTTGGGGCGCTCCTGGAGCTCGCCGTCGACGTGGAGGTCGACGCGCTCGTTGTAGAAGCACACCGCCTGCTCGATCTTCGGGCACTCGGGGATCGGCGTCACATAGGTCCAGGCGATGTCCTCGTGCGCGGTGACGCCGAGCTGCGCCGTGAAGTAGGCGGCCGTCCCCTTGTACGGGCACGCCGTGGTCGTGTCGCTGGGCCGCAGGACGGCGAAGCGCACGTCGGCGCGCGGCACGTACCAGCGCGGCGGCAGGCCGGTCTCGAGCAGCAGCAGCGGCCGCTGCGTCTCGGCGAGCGTTTCGCCGTCGACTTCGACGCGCACATGCCGCGAGCTGCGCAGCACGTCGATCCGCTTGTACGGATCGCGCGGATGAACGTAGACCTCGTCGTCCTCCTCGCACCACGAGTCCATGGCGTTCCAGTAGATCGCGACGTGGCCGCTGATGTCGGGGCAGCCCTCGATGGGCTCGGGGTACTGCCAGACGGCGTCCGGCGCCACGCGGTCGCCGGCGCGGATCGAGCGGTAGCTCGCCTCGCCCTTGCGCGGGCAGGTCGTGTGCTTTTCGCTGGGCTCGAGGAGGTCCCGCCGGACGTCGTCGACCGGGAAGTAGTAGACCGGCAGGTGGCCCTCCTCGAACATGATCAGCGTGCGGCGCGAGTCGACGACGGTCTCGCCGCCCAGCATCGCGCGGACGCGCCGGACGGTCGGCTCGACCCAGACCACGGCGTCCGTCCGCGGGCGCACGACGCCGGCCATGTGGATGTCCTCCAGTGCGTTGGCCATGTGGCGGATGGTTGCAGACGCAAGGAACGGGTCCGCCGCGCCGCCCGGCGCGGCACCGTCAGGACCGCGGCCCGGTGAGCGCGTCCGCGGCCGGGCGGCCCGCGCGCACGCGGTGCTCCCGCGTGCCCGCCGCGCCGAACAGCAGCGACTTGATGACCACGGGCACGACGCCGGTCGGCTCGATCACCGTGCCGATGTCGACGTAGTCGAACTCGCGCAGCTCGAGGCCGTCGAGGCAGATCAGGGGCGCGGCCAGACCGAGCTCGTGGAGGAGCAGCCGGCCGAGCGACCGCGCGACGTCGCCCTCGAGCAGCACGATCAGCGTGCCCCCCAGCGGCACCGGACCGTCGAACGCCTCGAGCACGCCCTCGGCGAGCGCGCGCAGGCGCGCGTGACTCGGGTCGCCGCGCCACGCGACCGCCACGGCGACCTCCGCGGGGCGCTGCAGGACGTCCATCCGCCGCGCGGCCTCCGCGATGTGCCCGGCGACCTCGCCGGGGTCGATCGCGCCGTCGAGGTCCAGGCGGGGATAGAGCACCGGGATGTTGTGCCGGGGCAGGGTCGCCGGGTCGCTGACGTTCACGGTGTTGCCGCTGACCTGCACCGAGAACTGCGAGGCGCCGATGACCGTCGCCCGGATGCCGTGCGGGGGCTCGACGAGCGTGAGCGCCGGCCGCCGCGCGCCGAGCCGCTCGGCGACGGCGCGGGCCAGGGCGGGGGCGAGGTCGCCGAAGCCCTCTCGCTCCCGGCCGTAGAGGTACTCGGCGACGCCGCCGGAGAAGGAGACCGACGCCGGCGCCACCGGCCAGTCGGGCGGGTCCGTGACGAGCAGCGCGCGGGCGAGTTCCGAGCGGACGTCACCGCCGATCAGCTCCGCCAGCGCGTCGGCGAGCGCGCCGACGAGGGCCGTCGCGGCCTCCTCGGGCAGCGGCGCACCGACGGCGAGCTCGACGCCGACGCGCTCGGCGACCTCGCGCGCGGGCTGCTCGACCCGCGTCACGACCCCGTCGGAGACGGCGACGAGCCGGCCGCCGACCGCCATGGCCGCCGTGTCGAGCACCTCGCCGTCGCGCACGAGGGCCATCTTCGAGGTGCCGCCGCCGATGTCCACGTGGAGGACCGCCTCCGGCGTGCGGCGCGACAGCGCGACCGCGCCGGAGCCGTGCGCGGCCATCGCGCACTCGAGGTGGTGGCCGGCCGACGCGCAGACGAACCGCCCCGACTCGTCGGCGAAGAGGTCGGCGAGCGCGCGGGCGTTGCGCCGCTTCAGCGCCTCGCCCGTGAGGATGACGGCGCCGCTGTCCACGTCCTCGCGGCCGAAGCCGGCGTCGCGGTAGCAGCGCGCCACGAACCCGTCGAGCGCCTCCGCGTCGATCGTCTCGTCGTCGCGGTAGGGCGTCAGCACGATCGGCGAGCGCCAGAGCACCTTGCGGGCCACGACGACGAAGCGGCTGGAGAGCGCCTGGGCGAGGCGCTGGAGGTGCACATGGGAGAACATCAGGTGCGACGTCGACGAGCCGATGTCGATCCCCACGGTCACGAGCTCGACGTTCTCGACCCTCCAGTGCTCGCGGTCCAGCGCGGCCGCGGTCTCCGGGTCCAGCGGCTCCGGCGCGGCGTCGCCGTGGTGGTGATGATGGGCCGGGATCTCGTCGGGGTGGACGCCGTGACCGTGCCGGTGGCCGGCGGCCACGGTCACACCCGGGCCTGCTGGACCGCGTCCATGCGCATCTCGATCCCCTCCTCGGCGAGCGCCTCGCCGTAGAGCCGGCGGATGCGCGGGTCCTCGTCCTCGTACTCGATCTGCCGGCCGCCCTCGCGCAGGCTGACGTCCATGCCCATGAACGTCATCCGCTTGTCCTCGGTGAACGGGTAGCGCAGCCCGCCGAAGGCGACCGCGAGGTAGCGGGCGGGCTCCGGGCTCGTGTTGAAATGCTGGTGGAACATGCGGTCCGGCGGCGCGTAGGCGACGCCGTGGCGCCAGTCGACGCGGTGGAAGTCCTCGTCGCCCTCGTACCAGAGCAGCGTGTAGCCGTGCCCGGTCACGGCGTAGATGTGGAAGTCGGCGCCGTGGCGGTGGCCCTTCTTGTAGGTGCCGACGGGCATCTCGGAGATGTGCGCGTGCATCGTGCCGTCGGCGAGCACGAACATCATGTTGCTGCCGCCGGCGCCGCGCGCGGCCCAGTGCTTGAGCTCGAAGCTCGCCAGGTCGGGGACGAAGTTTGTCTCCCACATGTGCCGCCCCGGCCGCGTGGGGATGAAGTCGCCCTCGCCGGCGAAGTGCCGGTCGCTGCCGAGGCGCTCGCCGAAGCTCCACGGGTTCTCGAAGACGAACTCGCGGTTGTGGAACAGCTTGAGCTGCATGGGCAGGTTCGTCGTCGCGGCGAACCGCGCCGGCTCGCGGCCGCTCGTGTTGAAGTGGCGGTAGCGGGCGTTGAGCGGAAGCGCGAAGAGGCTCTTGGGCCCCCACTCGAAGCTGTGGCTGCGTGTGCCGTCGGCGCTCTCGATCGTCGTGCTGCCGTGACCGCAGAGCACGTAGACGACCTCCTCGTAGAGGTGGCGCTGGGGCTCGGTCGCGGCCCCCGGCGGGATCTCCACGACGGTGACGCTGATGAAGTCGCCGCGGCCCTTGAGGTTCACGAACGCGGCGTTCGCCCCCAGAAGGTCCCACGGGGCGGTCTCGACCGCGAGGAGGTCGACGCCGAAGTCCTCGACGATCGGCAGCCGCTGGTCCTCCAGCCACTCCATGTAGGGATCCGTGAGCAGCCGGACCTCATCGTTCATGTCGATGCTCCTCCTGTGTCTCGCGGGGTGCCGCCGTCGTGCAGCTCGGTCCAGATGTCGCGGGCGAGCTCGGCCAGGCGGTCGCTGTGCTGGAACTCGGCGCTGCGGGGCCGCGGCTCGTCGACGCGGAAGACGCGCGCGATGCGGCCCGGGCGCGCGGACATCACGACGACGCGGTCGGCCTGGAACGCCGCCTCGCGGATGTCGTGGGTGACGAACACCGTCGTCGTGCCGTCCTGCAGGACGATCCGCTGGAGGTCGCGCTGCAGCTTCTCCCGGGTCTGCGCGTCCAGTGAGCTGAACGGCTCGTCCATGAGCAGGACGACCGGGTCGATCGCCAGGGCGCGCGCCAGGTTCGCGCGCTGCTGCATGCCCCCGGACAGCTGGCGCGGGTAGAAGTCGCGGAACTCGGCGAGCCCCGTCAGCTCCAGCAGCTCGGCGACGCGCTCGTCGCGGGCGGCGCGGTCACCGCCCGCCCCGCCGCCGGAGCGGATGACGCGCAGGTCCAGGCCGAACGACACGTTGCGCGCCACCGTCTTCCACGGCAGCAGCGACGCGCGCTGGAACACGAACCCCGTCGCGATCTCGCCCGGCGGGCAGCCGGCGACGGTGACGGTCCCCGTCGTGAGCGTCTCGAGCCCCTGGATCGCGCGCAGCAGCGTGGTCTTGCCGCACCCCGACGGCCCGACGACGGCCACGAACTCGCCGGGCGCGATGTCCAGATCGATGTCGTCGAGGACGTGGAGCAGCTCGCCGTGCGGGTCCACGAAGTCCTTGACGGCGCCCGTGACGACGACGCCGCCGGGCGTCGTGCCGCGGTCCTCGGCCAGTGCCGTCGCGTTCGTGCGGGCCCTCATCGCGAGCTCCCGTTGCTGGGGCCCCACGGCGTGAGGCGCGCCTGCAGGTAGCGCAGCGCCGCGGTCAGGAACACGCCGAGGGCGGCGAGGACCGTCACGGCGACGAAGACGTCGGCCGTCTTGAACGCCTGCGCGGAGTTCAGGAGCAGGTAGCCGAGGCCGGCCGACGCGCCGAACAGGTCGGCGACGACGACCCCCACGAGCGCCCGGGCGAGCGCGAGCCGCAGCCCGGTGAAGATGTACGGCAGGGAGCCGGGCAGGTCGATCTTCGCGAAGACCTCGCGCCGGTTGGCGCGGAAGGCCGCCCCGACCTCGCTCCACTCCGCCTCGACCGCCCGCACGCCGTCGATCGTGTTGATGAGGATCGGGAAGACGGCGACGAGGGCGATGATCGCGACGTGCGAGGAGTTGCCGAAGCCGAGCCAGATGATGAACAGCGGCGCCAGCGCGACGTTCGGCGTCGTGTAGAGGATCGTCAGCCACGGGTCGCCGTAGTCGTAGGCCCGGGTGCTGGCGCCCATGACGAGGCCGAGCGGGATCGCGATCGCCGCGGCGAGCAGGAAGCCGAGGGCGAACTGCTGCATGCTCACCGTGAAGTCGCGCCACAGCGTGCCGTCGCCGGCGAGCTGGACGAAGGCGTCGGCGATCGCGCTCGGACCGACGATCTGGATCGGGTTCGGGTGAAGGACCCGCACCGCGAGCTCCCAGAGCGCGAGCCCGCCGAGGATCGAGATCGCGCCGCGCCTGGCCTTCACGCCGCGCCCGCCGGCGCGCACGGCGCGGCCGGCGCCCTCCGCGCGCGCGCCGCGCCCGCGGATCGCCGCGCCGAACGAGATGGGCTTGCGCGTCGTCGCCACGCGTCAGCCCTTCCGCGAGGCCTGCGCGGCCTTCAGGTACGACATGTCGACGTATCGCGTCACGTCGACCTTCGCCGGCAGGACCTTCAGCGCGAGGAAGGCGTCGGCGGCGTTCTGCAGCGCCTTGACGTCGATGTTGCCGTCGCGCGGGAGCACGGCGCCGCCGGACTTGGGGTCGAGGAAGAGCGTCTGGATCGCGCGGCGCATGTACTTCGGCTGCACCTTGATGTCCGCCGAGGCGGCGGCGACGATCTTGTCCGTCATGGCCGGGTCGTAGAGCGCGTCGATGACGCGCTGGTACGCGCGCAGGAAGCGCTGGAGCGCCTCCTTGTTGCCGTCGGCCCAGCGCTTGCTCACCGTCAGCACCACGGCGGCGATCGGCGGCGCGCCCAGGTCGGTGTCGGTGCCGCCGAGGTCGTTGAGCTTGCCGCTGTCGGCCGCCTGGTAGTTGACCGGGATGCCGAGCGGCGCGGCCTGGATCCGCCCGCTCATGAGCGCCGTGTAGCGGTTGCCGGTGCCGCCGGCGACGACGTACTTCACGCTCTCGGGGTCGACGCCCTGGGTCTGCAGCGCCTGCTTGGCGGCCGCCGTGCTGATCGACGTGGTCGCCGACACGCCGAACAGCTTGCCCTTGAGGTCCTGCACGCCGCGGATGTCCTTCGTGGCGACGATGTCCCAGATCGAGCGGTTCGACGCCGCCGCGATGAAGCGGATGTCGGCGCCCCGCGCCGCGGCGGGAAGCGCCTCCGGGCCGCCGAGGTAGAGGTCCAGCGACCCGCCGATGAGCGCCTGGATCGAGCCGGCCGGGTTCTGGCCCTCGATGACCTTGACGTTGAGGCCCTCCTCGCGGAAGTAGCCGAGCTTCTCGGCGAGCTGCGGGTAGTAGGTCTGGAGGATCTTGGTCTGCACGCCGACCGTCAGGTCGAACGTCTTCTGCGCCGAGGCGCCCGAGCCCGAGCCCGAGCCGCCGCTGTCGCTCCCGCAGGCAGCGAGCGTCAGGGCCACGATGCAGGCGATCGCTGCCGGCCGGGCCGTCGGGCGCATCTCTCTCCTCCGTCTGTCGGGACGTCAGACGTCGGGCCCGCGGGCGGCGGGTCCGGCGAGAACTCGGGCGTGCGGCTCGGCCTCCCGGTCGTGCCGCCGTGGGGTGCGCTTCCCGCATACAGGCAGCGCACCTCGGCTCCGCCCGTCACCCATGGTTACCGGACCGCGACATATCCACAATATGGATATAACGATCAGACCATTGCTCCGCGGCTATGGGCCGGGCCCGAGCAGGCCGGTGCGCCGGAGCAGCGCGTCGACCGCCGCGTCGCCGCGCGCCGCCGCGCGGGCGGCGGCGACGAACGCGGGCGTGGTCAGGATGCCGTCGCGGTGGTCGGCGACGAGCCGGCGCATGAACGTGTCGAACGGGGCCGGGCCGAGCGCCCGCTGGAGGTCGCGCAGGAAGCAGGCGCCGCCGATGTACACCGTGCGCACGTACCGCCCGGGCGGCCCGGACGTCATCCTCGCCATGCTCGCGTCGAGCGGCACGTCGCTCCCGTCCGGGACGCGGCAGCCTGCGAGCCGGTTCGGGACGCGGGCGCGCGGCAGGCGCGCCTGGGAGAACTCGGCGAAGCTCTCGTCGAGCCACGGCTCGCGCCACTGGTCGTCGCCGACGATGCCGTAGAACCACTGGTGCGCGAGCTCGTGGGCGATCGCCGAGGGCTCGGCCGGCGTCAGCACGAGCTCGGGGTACTCCATCGCCAGCCCGCCCTGGGCGACCTCGGCCGGCCCCTCGACGAGATCGACCTCGGGGCGCCCGTACGGGCCGTACCACCGCGCGTAGCGCCGCATGCTCAGCACCGCGACGCCGAGCGTCTTGCGCACGATGACGGCGTGGGTCCCCGGGCGCGAGAAGCGGCGCACCCGGACCGCTCCGGCGTGCGCGGTGCGCACGTCGAAGCGCCCGGCGACGATCATGAAGTCGCGGGCGCGCGGCGCGGTGAACGTCGCGACGCCGCCGCGCGCCGGGCCCGCCTGCGTCCCCGTCGTGGCCGCGCGCAGGTCGCGGGGCAGGCGCAGGCGCACGCGCCACGCCGACGTGAGGGAGTAGAAGCTCTCGCCGGCGAACGTGTAGGGCGGCAGCTGCCAGCCGTCCGCCTCGGCGACGGCGAGCAGCGGCAGCGCGTTGCCGAAGTACGCCGCGCCGCGGAAGCGCCCGAAGCGGTCCGCCCGCGACGGCGCGGTCACCCGGAGGCGCAGCGCGACCGCCGCGCGGGCGCCGGGGGCGAGCGGGCGGTCGAGGCGCACCTCGAGCGCCGTGCAGTCGCGCCGCTGCGCCCCGAGCGTCCCGCCGGCGGTCACGGCGACGCGCACGCGGCGCACCCGGCAGCCGCCGAAGGCGTTGCCCCACGCGCGCAGCCAGACCGACCGCAGCGGCGCCGGGCCGGTGTTCGTGAAGGCGATCCGCTCCGTGCCGCTCAGCGCGAAGCGGCGCGCGTCGTAGGCGAGGTCGAGCGCGTAGCCCGGCTGATCCGGCCAGCGGGGGAGCGCCGCGGGGCCGGCCTGGCGTGCGGCGGCCGGCGCGGCGCCGGCGCCCGAGGCCGTCCCCGACGCGGCGGCCGCGATGCCCGCCGCGCAGAGCGATGCGGCGAGGAGCGCGGCGCCGGAGCGGGACATGGCCTCGACCGTACGCGGTCCGCCGTGAGCGCGCCATAGACTCGCGCGATGCCCGAGGCCCTCGTCATCGTCGACTTCCAGAACGACTTCTCGCCGGGCGGCGCGCTGGCGGTCCCGCAGGGCGACGAGATCGCCGATCGCCTCCACGAGCTCATCGACACCGGCCGCTTCGACCTCGTCGTCGCCACGCGCGTCTGGCACCCCGCCGACCACGGCTCGTGCTCGGCCGCCGGCGGCCGCTGGCCCGCGCACTGCGTCGCGGACACCCACGGCGCCGAGCTGCACCCGGCGCTCGACGCGTCGAAGGTGGACGTCGTCGTCGACAAGGGCCGCGACCCGGGGACCGAGGGCTACTCGGGCTTCGA
>JAXDHC010000048.1:0-6319 GCA_034664705.1 Solirubrobacteraceae bacterium | reverse complement strand
CCCCTCATCGCGCAGCACCGTCGCGCTGGGCGTCACGAGCGCGGCGAGACGTGCGAGCGCACGCTTGGCGCGCACCTCCTGGGCGATGCCGATCGCCGTGTTGGCGACGAGGATCCCCAGGAACATCGCGTCGCGCCAGTCGCCGAGCGTCAGCGTCGCGATGCCCGCGACGAGCAGGACGAGATTGAAGACCGTGAGGACGTTGGCGACGACGATGCTGCGGTACGAACGGCTCGAGGCCGACGGCCCCTCGGGCGGCCGCGCGCGCAGCCGCACCGCAGCCTGCGCCTCGGTCAGCCCGCATGGAGCGCGCGCCTCGGCGGCGCCACGAGGGACGACCGTCCCGACGGTCGAGTCGTGCATCCGCCCACGCTAGGCGCGCCCGGCGCCCCGCATCGTGCGGGCTACGGGCGCCGCTCCGTGAAAGCCCGCAGCCGTCGGGGAAGGGATCTCAGCCACCTCGCCCGCCCGCAGCGCGACGCGTGACGCGTGACGCGACGCGGGACCTCGGCGGCGCCGCGCTGCGCCCCAGCGGCCGTCATCTCCACAGGCTCAGCACCGCGAGCGCCGCGACGCAGACCGCCAGCGCGGCGATCGCGACCGCGGTGGCCGCGCGCCCCGCCCGCCCGAGCGCGTGGACCCCCATGAGCTCGCGGTCGCGCGCCAGCCCGCGGATGAAGACGAGCAGCGGGAGCAGGAGCACCGCGTTCAGCGCCTGCGTGAGGTAGAGGATCCCGACGAGCGGCGCGCCGGGCAGCAGGACGATCACGACCGCGGTCACGACGATCACGCCGTAGGTGGCGTAGAAGACGCGGGCCTCGCGCCATGGGTCGTCGAGCCGGCCCTCGACGCCAAGCGCCTCCGTGACGGAGTACGCGGTGGACAGCGGGAGGATCGACGCGGCCAGCAGGGCGGCGCCGAGGAGGCCGGCCCCGAAGAGCGTCGCCGCGAGCCCACCGGCGAGCGGCTCCAGCGCCCGGGCGGCGTCCGCGGCGTCATGGATCGAGCGCCCCTGGCGGTGCAGCGTGGCCGCGCAGGCGACCACGATGAAGAACCCGATGACCCCGGTCATCACCGCTCCGGTGACGACGTCGACCCGCTCCAGGGACAGGTCCTTCGGCGTCAGGCGCTTGTCCGCCACGTAGGACTGGATGAACGCCAGCCCCCACGGTGCCAGCGTCGTGCCGACGGTGGCCGCCGTGAGCAGGACCGCCTCGCGGTCCAGCGGCAGGCTCGGCACGACGAGCCCGCGGGCGGCGGCGCCCCAGTCGGGGCTGGCCAGGAGACCGGCGGCGATGTAGGCGACGAACACGCCGCTGACGGCGAGCAGCACGCGCTCGACGCGGTGAAAGCCGCCGCGGAGCACCAGCGCCGAGACCGCCGCGGCCGCGAGCGGCACGCTGACGTAGCGGCTCACGCCGGCGAGCTCGAGCGCGGCCGCCACGCCGGCGAACTCTGCGCATGTCGTGCCGATGTTGGCGACGAGCAGGCACGCGAGGCCGACCGCCGCCCAGCGGACGCCGTAGCGCTCGCGGACCAGGCCCGCCAGCCCCTGGCCGGTCACGCAGCCCATGCGGGCGCCGAGCTCGTGGAAGAGCACGAGCGCCGCGGTGGAGACGGCGAGCACCCACAGCAACCGGTAGCCATGCTCGGCGCCGAGGATCGAGTAGGTCGTGATCCCGGCCGGGTCGTCGTCAGAGAGCCCCGCGAGCATGCCCGGGCCGACGACGGCCGCCAGCGCGGCCATCCGGGCGTGCCGGGCAAGGGGCAGCCGGCTACGCGGCATGGCGTCGCCGCGTCGCGGCGAACCAGGCGCCGTGGCGTCCCGGCAGACGCTCGGCGAGCAACTCTTCGAGGACGTCATCGACGGCGACGGCGCCGATGACCCGCCCCATCGCATCGACGACGGCCACGGCGAGCACGTCGTGCATCGCGAACAGGTCGACCACCGCCTGCACCGGCGCGTCGGCGCGCACGGTCAGCGCCGGCGCCGGCCTGGCGTCGCCGGCGAGCAGCATGAGCGGCGTGAACGTGCCGACCGGCCGGCCGGCGCCGTCGACGACGAACACGGTCGCCAGCCCCTCCAGCCGCGGACGGCTCGCCGTGAGGCGCGCGCGCACCGCATCGAGCGGCTCGTCGGAGCCGGCGCGAAAGACATCGGAGCTCATGAGCCCCGCCGCCGAGCCGGGCGGATGTCCAAGCAGCCTCCGTAGCTCGGAGGCGCGCGCCGAGGCGACCTCGTCCAGGACGAGTCGGCGGGTCTCGGGATCGACCTCGCGCAACGCGGCCACCGCGTCGTCGGCCCGCATGGCGGCGACGATCGGCGCGGCGTCCTGCGGGCCCAGCGTCTCCAGCAGGCGGCCGCTCGCGCCCGGCCGCGCCCCGCTGATCGCCGCCGCGGCGCGCTCGGGCCCGACGGCACGCAGCACCTCCGCGCTTCTCGTGGACGGCAGCTCGGCGACCAGATGCGTCAGCTCGGCACGCCGCATCCGGTGGACGGCCGCGCTGGGCGTGCTGAGCAGCAGCGCATGAGCGCGCCCCGATGCGAGGTGGACGTCCTGCCAGGCGATCGACTCCGGGCTCACCCGGTCGGCCAGGCGCCGCAGGCCGAGGCGGCGCAGCAGCGCGGCCCACCCGACCTCCACCGCCACGACGCGGAGCGCGCCGTCACGCCGGTCCAGATCCACATCGCCCACCCGGACGACCCGCGCGCCGGCGACGTCGACGATCTGCGCGTCGAGGACGTCGCGGACCAAGCGGAGGTCGTCGGGCGGCGACGGGTCCTGCCCGAGGGCGTCGCATCGCGCCGACAGCGTGATGTCGGTCGTCTCGAACGCGGCGACCCGCGCCCACGAGACGACGACGGCGGGCGCACGCCGCGACCGGCGCACGTGCAGGCTCGTCACCACGGCGGCGGCGTCCTCCAGGCGGACGCCCACGTCGGAGAGCCGCCCGACGCGGATGCCGTCGGCGTCGCTCACCGCCCGCCCGATGCAGTCGGTCAGCGCGAGCACGACCGGAGGCGCCCGCGGCTCAGGCGGCGAGGCCGATCTGCGGCGACGGCGGGCGCGCCCACCGGTCGGGCCAGTGCGAGCCCCGCGTCCCAACCCGGCGCACGGCCGCCAGCGGGCATGTGCACCAGTCGCGCGTCGATCCCGCTCTCCACCAGCAGCCAGGCGGTGACCGAGTTTGAGTTCCACATGTCTCCGGTGCGCAACTCGTCGCGACCCCACACCAGCATTGGGACCTTCGGGACCAGGTCAAGGACGCGTCGGGCGATGACGGGGTCCACGGTGAGGCACTGGGGACTGTCGACCGCCTCGGCGATGTCGGGGACATGGCCGTCGTGCCAGCAGCGGATCTCGTAGTTGAAGATGCGGAGACCGCCGAGCAGCCGGCTGCCGACTACGCCCTCGCTGACGACGCCGCGGTCGTCGGCGCGCTCGTTCCACACGGGCGCCATCTCGATGACGAACCGGTCCTGCCCGGCCCGGACCTCCAGCGCGGAGTGGTAGAGGTCGCGCGGCGGGCGGTGACGGAGCCGCGCGGAGACGGCCTCGAAGACGAGCCCGTTGACGCGCACGCTCTGTCCACCTGCGCCGAGCGGCAGCCAGTACAGGTCGACGGCCGAGCCGCCGATCGCCGGTTCTGCGAGATCAGGCCACGCGGGGCTCTCGACCGGCGTCCTCATCGCTACCGCTGTGCGGCCAGGCAGGCGACGGTCAGCCCGGTGGCGGCGATGATCGGCTGGAGGAGGCTGCGGTAGCCGATGATCGCCACCTGGGCGGCGATCCAGCTGACCATCACCGCCGAGGAGGCCAACGCGGCCGCGCGGGCGCAATGGTCGTCGCGGGCCGCAGTGAAGGCGGCAGCGAGGCAACTTCCACCGACCACCACCCCGAGGTACACGCCGGGAAGCACGTAGCTGTCGAAGGGCGTTCCGTCCAGCCACTCGGGGGGGACATCCTTAGCGCCGCCGAGCGCGTACGCCATCCCTCCGATCGCGTTCAGACCGACCACGGCCTCGATCGCGGCGAGCGCTCGACGCCGGCGAGCGGGCAGCGGGGCGGTGAGGATCCCGCGGGGCGTCATCGGCAACGACCTGGTCATGACGCCAAGCCTCGCGCGCCAGGACCAAGCCTCCATCGGGGTGACGCCCACCGGCGGTGCGTAGAAATCCGCAGCGCGGGTGCCGGCCGGCCCGGATGCGGCTTGGCCGCGCGAGATGAAGACTGGAGCGATGCCGACCATCGACTCCCATGCGCGCTGGCTCGGCCTGTGCCTCGTCGCGCTCGCCGGCTCACTTGTCGCACTGTCGTTGCTCGGCCCGCTGGTCGCGAACGTCATCCACTGGCGGATCCGCCCGACGATCCTCAGCCAGCTCTACGGCCTCGACACCGTCTCGCTGGCCGTCGTCGCCCCCGTGGCAGTGGTTGCCGGAGTGCTGTCGCTACGCGGCCGGCCGCTGGGCGCCCTCCTCGCCTTCGGACCGGCGGCCTACGCCATCTACATGGTCCCGCAGTACGTACTCGGGCCCGACTACTCGCACCTGGCCGGCAACAACGAGCGCTGGTTCCCCCTGCTGCTGGCCCTCTTCGCGCTCGGCATCGTGAGCGCGGTGCTTGCGTGGAGCCAGTTGGCTGCGTCCGAGCCGAAGGGATCGGCGCGCGCCGAGTCGCTGGTCGCCCGGCGGCTGCTGCCGGCCGCCGCCGCCGTCGTCTTCGTCCGCTACGTCCCGACACTGGCCGATTGGATGAGCGCCAGCCCAACGGCCACGGACTACATCGCAGGCCCGAGCTTCAGCTGGGCGATCGCGCTCCTCGATCTCGGCGTCGCCCTCCCGGCAACGGCCGCGGTCTGCATCGGCTACCGGCATGCAGCGAGCTGGGCGCGCCGCGCGCTGTACGCACTCACCGGCTGGTTCGCGCTCGTGGGCGCCGCGGTCGCCGGGATGGCCATCGCCATGCAGCTGCGCGACGACCCCGCCATGAGCGTGCCGCAGATGGTCCTCATGACCGTCCTCGGCGGGGTCCTCATCGCGCTGGCGGCCGCGCTGTATGCGCCGGTCCTCCGTCGTCCCGCCTGGGAGCCGAGGCCAGCCGTGCCGACGACCGGCCGACGCGATCCCTCGTCGCCCCTCGGCTCGGCGCCCGAAGCCGGTCGGTGAGGAGGGATCTGCACCGCAGGCCTACGCGCCAGGGTCGCACGCCGGCGCGAGATCGTCCACGGCGCGTTCGGCCGGCTGCGCAAGCGCCGGGCGCCCGGCCGCCGCGGCCCTATTCCTCGGCTCGAACGCCGTACGCGGCCTGGTGCACCGTGTCGTGGCCCTCCAGCGCCGACGCGAGTCCGCCGCCAATGGTGGCGAGCATGCTGAGCACGAGCGCGATGCGCACGTAGACCTCCGACAGACGATGAGCGCGACCGTGGGCCGCGCCGCATCCGCGCGCTTCGCAGGCCGTCCCGCTACCCCCTGCTACCTGCTCCACACCGACCGCTATTGGGCCGCCGGACCTGCCGCGTGGGGCGAGCGGGCGGGGCGGATGTATCGACGTAGGCGGGGCGGATGTATCGACGTCAAGCGGACGACGGTCCGGCGAGACGGTCGCCTACGGCGTCGACCGGCGTCGGCGGATCGACCGTGGCGCCCTCCTGCCGTCGCACGGCGGCGAGCTCGTCGGCGAGCGTGTGCGCCTGGTCGGCGAACCGCGCCAGCCGCTCGAGCCGCGCAGGGTCCTCCTCGGTCCGGGCATCGGCGTGCAGCGCCACGATAGCCGCGCAGGCGGTGTGGAGTGCACCGGCGTGGGCGCCACGGGCCGCGTCGCGGTCGGCGGCGTCGAGCAGCGCGAGCGCGCCCGCGAACGTCAGCGCTTCGCCCTCCGCCCCGTCGGGCTCCACGAGCTGCCAGCCCGTGTGACCGGCCCCGCGCTCGAAGGTCACCGTCCGCTCGTTGCCCGCCGCGTCCGCGGCGCCGATCACGCGCCGGAACATCGGCTCAGACCGGTGGCCGGCGGCCGCATCCGGCCACCACCCGCCGCGATCCGGCGGATCGGGATCCATCGGTTGGGGCGCACCGCGCGTGGCCAGCCACGGCATGAGCCACGAGGAGCTCACCTTCGTCGGCGGCCACCACAGGGCATGCTCGGAGACCTCGACCCTTCCCCCTCCCCCCGGCGGCTCCGCGCGCAGGTACCGTGGCCCGCGCCGCGTGCGCAGAACCGCGCGCAGCACGGGCACGCGAGGCGGGTCGTCGAGGCTCGCCCCCGCACGACGGGCGATCGCGACGGCGACCGCCTCCGCCTGCTGGGCGGCCAGGCCGCCA
>JAXDHC010000047.1:0-4916 GCA_034664705.1 Solirubrobacteraceae bacterium | reverse complement strand
ATGCGCCGACGTCTGCGGTCGGCGGCCGTCCCTCTCCATCGGCACTCCCTCTTGCAGCTGGCGATCGACGGGGCGCTGGTGGCCGCCGCGTACTACCACAGCTTTCGCCTGCGGTTCGACGCCGGGGTCCCGCTGAAGTACGCGCGCCTGTTCGAGGCGACGATCGTCTGGGTCGTCGCCGCGGCGGTGATCGTCTTCACCGTCTTCCGCCTCGAGCTGAAGCAGTGGCGCTACACCGGCCACCGCGACTACGTCGGCGTCGTCGAGGCCGTGGCGGCGAACACGCTCGTGCTGGCGGGCTTCATCGCGATCGTCCATCCGGTCACGGTCCCCTCGCGCACGGGCGAGGTCGCGGTGACCGCGCCGACCGGCGTGCTCGCGCTCTTCTTCCTCCTCACGCTGGCGTTCGTCGGCGGCGCACGGTTCATCGCGCGCATCGCCTACGAGCGGCCGCTGCGGGGCTTCCGCCCGCGCGCCGGCGCGCGCCGCGTGCTCATCGTCGGCGCCGGCGAGGGCGGCCGGCTGGTGCTGCGCGAGATCCTGCGCAACCCCGAGCTCGGCCTGGACCCCGTCGGCTTCGTCGACGACGACCCCCTCAAGCGCGGCATCCGCGTCGAGGGCGTCCGCGTGCTGGGCACGACCGAGGACCTCGGGCGCATCCTCGACGAGGCCGAGCCGGACGAGATCACCATCGCGATCCCGTCGGCGCCGGGCACCCTGCGCGCGCGCGTCGTGCGCGAGGGGCGCCGGCGCGGGATCCCGGTGCGGACGATGCCGACCGTCTTCGAGCTCCTCCAGGCGGGGCAGGGCACCGTCGTGCGCCAGGTGCGCGAGGTGCAGGTCGAGGACATCCTCGGCCGCGAGCCCGTCCGCATGGAGCTCGACCGCGTCGGCGCCTACCTGTCCGGCGAGGTCGTCCTCGTCACCGGCGCGGGCGGCTCGATCGGCTCGGAGCTCTGCCGCCAGATCGCCCGCGTCGCCCCGCGGCGGCTCATCCTCATCGACCACGCCGAGGAGAACCTCTTCCGCATCCAGCGCGAGCTGGAGGACGACCGCCACGTCCATCCCTCCGTCCTGGCCGCGGTGCTCGCCGACTGCAAGGAGGGCGAGCGGATGCGCGAGGTGTTCGCCCAGCACCGGCCGACCGTCGTCTTCCACGCCGCGGCCTACAAGCACGTCTCGCTCATGGAGCTCAACCCGGTCGAGGCCGTGCGCAACAACGCGCTCGCCACGCGGCTGGTGGCGCGCGTCGCGGGCGAGACGGGCGTCGGGCGCTTCGTGCTCGTCTCGACCGACAAGGCCGTCCAGCCGGCGACCGTCATGGGCGCGTCCAAGGCGCTGGCCGAGTTCGCGATCGAGGCGGCCGCCCAGCTCTGGCCGAAGACGAACTTCGCCACCGTGCGCTTCGGCAACGTGCTCGGCTCGTCGGGCTCGGTCGTGCCGATCTTCCGCCGCCAGATCGCCCTCGGCGGCCCGGTCACCGTGACCGACGAGCGCATGACGCGCTACTTCATGACCATCCCCGAGGCCGTCCAGCTCATCATCCGCGCGGGCTCGCTCGGAGAGGGCGGCGAGGTCTTCGTGCTCGACATGGGCGAGCCGGTGCCGATCATGCAGCTCGCGCGCGACATGATCGAGCTCTCCGGCCTCCAGCCCGACCGCGACATCGCCATCGAGGTCGTCGGCCGGCGGCCCGGCGAGAAGCTGCACGAGGACCTCTTCAACCCCAACGAGCGACCGCAGCCGACACCGGCCGAGAAGCTCATGCTCGCCGAGCGCGAGCCGCTCGATGCCGCCGCGGTCGAGACCATGTTCGACGACATCGCGCTGCTCGTCCTCGAGGGCGACGCAGCCGGGCTCGCCGCGCGCGTCACCGAGCTGTCCGCGGATCACCATGCGGCCGCGGAGCCGGGCTCCGAAGCCGCCGTACGACCCGTTCCCTAGCATGGTCCCCTTCATGACGGCACTCCTCGCCGCCCTCTCGCTCCAGGACAAGGCCGAGCAGTACGGCTCCTACGCCGGCATCGCCGCGGTGTTCGGGCTCGGCGTCCTCTCGCTGCTGTACTTCGCGCAAGCCCGCGAGGTGAAGCGTCTGCGCGAGTGGGCGGGCCGCGCGCCCGAGCGCGCGGCCGAGCTCGAGGCGCGGGTGACCGCGACCGCCGAGGAGCGCATCGCCACCCCGGCGGAGCCCGTCCCGCAGCCCGCGGCCGCGGCGGCCGCCGCCGCCGCCGCGACGGCCGCGGGCAACGGCGCCGGAGCCCCGGCCGCCGTCCCGGCCCCCACGGCGCCCGCCCTCCCGGCCGTCCCGCTGCCCGGCGTGCCGGCGTCGGCGCCCGGCGAGCCCGCCCGCGCGCCCGGGGTCCCGTCGAGCCTGCCCGCCGCGGCGATGGCCGCGGCCACCGCCGCCGGCGCCCGCGCCTCGGCGGCCGCCACCGCCCCCGGCGGTCCCGGCGGCGGCGTCCCCGCCTCCGCGGGGGGCGCGACTGCGACGCTCGCGCCCGCGGTGCCTCCGGCCGCCGGTGGGCCGCCCGCAGACGTTCCCGTCGCCCGTGGCGCCACGACGGGGGATCAGCCCGCGCCCGTGAGCCCCGCGCCGGGCGCCCCGACCAACGGCGACGCGGCCAAGCCGCCGGCCCCTGCCCCCGCGCCCGCCCCCGCCGCGCCCGCCCCGGCCGGCTCCGCCCCCGCCGCCCCGGCCGCCGCCACCCCGGCGCCGGCGGGCCCCACGCCGCCGGCGACGGAGCGCCCCGCGCGCCCGGAGCCCGCCGCCGCGCCCCTGCGCGCACCGGTGCCGCAGGCGACGCTGCCGCCGCGCACGGCCGCCGGCGCCGCCCGGGCACGCGCCGACGCCGCGCGGGGCGGGACCCCGCGCCGCTCGCGCCGCACGCTCGTCGGCGTCCTCGCCGCCCTCGGCGCGATGGCCGTGGTCGCCGTCGTCCTCGGCGTGACGCTGCTCGGCGGCAGTGGAGACGACCCGGCCGCCCCGCGCCCCAACACGGTCGCGCCGCCCGCCGCGGCGACCACGACCACCGGCGGCGACCAGGCGAGCACGGGCACCTCCGGGCGGGTGAACCGCGCCCAGGTGACGGTCGCCGTCCTCAACGGCACGACGTTCACCGGCCTCGCCCGCAGCGCGTCGGACCGGGTCACGAAGGCGGGCTTCAAGCCGGGCCTGGTCACGAACGACACCACGAACCAGGCGCGGTCGGCCACCGCCATCTTCTACGCCGACGGCCAGCGCCAGGCCGCCCTGGACGTCGCCCGGATCATCCGGATCGGCCGCGATGCCGTGCAGCCGATGGACCAGGGAACCCGCCTGCTGGCGGGCGAGGATGCGGACGTCGTCGTCAGTGTCGGCGCCGACCAGGCGCGCTAGATCCGGACGGAAACCTCCGTCCCGCGTCGAACCCCGCATCGACATGATCCATCTGGCCCGCCACGGGCAGACGGCCTACAACGCCGAGGGTCGCTTCCAGGGGCACTTGGCGGTTCCGCTCGACGCCACCGGCCGCGAGCAGGCCGCCGCGCTGGCGGAGGCCGCCGCCGAGGTGCCGATCCGGACGCTGTGGTGCAGCCCGCTCGAGCGCGCGCGCGAGACCGCGGAGGTCGTCGGCGGCCGCATCGGCCTCACGCCGCGCCCGGACGTCCGCTTCGCCGAGACCGACACCGGCGACTGGACCGGGCGCTCGTTCGCCGAGGTGCGCGCCGAGGACCCCGAGGGCTTCCGCCGCTTCGAGGTCTCCGACCCGACCTTCCGCTACCCCGGCGGCGAGTCGTTCGCCGAGCAGTCGGCGCGGGTCCAGGACGCCCTCGAGGACCTCCGGGCCGACGCCGAGGCGCTTCCCGCGCTCGTCGTCTGCCACCGCGGCGTCATCCGCCTGGCACTGGCCGTCGCGCTGGGCGACGCGACCGCCGGCGGCCGCGACATCCCGAACGCGAGCCTGGTGACGCTGTGAGCCGGGCGGCGGGGATCGTGTTCGCCGCGCTGGTCGTCGCGACCTTCGGCGCCTTCTTCGCGGCCCAGCGGCTCAAGGCGTCGCCGGCCGTCATCGGCGAGTTCAAGCGCACGCCGTTCTTCTCGCCCAACCGCGACGGGCGCTTCGACCGCGCGACGGTGCGCTTCGAGCTACGCAAGCGCGATCGGGTCACGCTCGCCGTCGTGACGGCGCAGGGCGACGAGGTCCGCGAGCTGATCGGCGGGCGCACGTACCTGCCCTACCGCGAGATCCGCGCGCGCTGGGACGGCCGCGACGACAGCGGCCGGCGCGTGGCGGACGGCGCGTACCGGTTGCGCATCACGCTCCTGGAGCAGGGGCGCAACGTCGTCATGCCGCAGTCCGTCCGCCTGGACGTCACGGCGCCGCGCCCGCGCGTCGCGTCGATCGGGCCCGTGCGCGACCGGGTCCCCCGGCCCGAGCTGCTGCCCATTCCCGGTGGCGGCGCCGCGGAGGTCAACCTCGACGCGCCCGGGCGGCGCAGGCGCGTCCTGCTGTTCAAGACGTCGCCCGGCCCGGCCCGGCTCGTGCTCGCCCAGGCGCTCGCGGACGGCGCGCGGCGATGGACGTGGGACGGGCGGACCGCCGGCGGGCGCGCCGTGTCCCCCGGCACGTACGCGGTCGTCGTGGAGGCGCGCGACCAGGCCGGCAACATCGGCACGTCGGCGGCGCTGGACCGGCGCGGGCTGCCGGTGGCCACGTACGGCACGCCGCTGCCGGGTCGCGGCGGCATCACCGTGCGCTACCTGGCCGTCCAGCCGCCCGCGCGGCCGGTGCGCGCCGGCCGCCCGGTCGACTTCGGCGTGGACGCGCGCGGCGAGCGCTGGCGCTACAGCGTGCGGCGGGTCGGCTCGCGCGAGGTCGTCGCGCGCGGCGGGCGGACCCGCGGCGGCGTGCTGCGGATCACCGCGCCGGGGCGCG
>JAXDHC010000046.1:0-6381 GCA_034664705.1 Solirubrobacteraceae bacterium | reverse complement strand
CTAGCGGGTGACCCGGAAGCTCAGCGTGGCCGTGGAGCCCAGCGCCGAGCGGCTCGCGCCCGGACGGATCTCCACGACGTACTGGCCGGCCTTCAGCTTCCGCAGCAGGCTGCGGTCGCGGAGGGTGATCCGGAACTGCCCGGCCCGCGACGGAGCGCGGTAGCCGACGAACAGCGCCTGGCCGGTCTTCTTGCCGTCGCGAGCCCGGTACACGGCGACCCGCACCACGTTCGCGCCACTGGGCGCCTGCATGGACAGCCGGAGCCCCTGGATCCGCAGGCGCGTGATGCTGATGCGCTGCGAGAGGGTCAGGTTGCTGACGGCGAGCGGACGGGCCTGGGTGCCGAGGACGCCCTGGCTTGCGGCGGCCTGGGCGGCGGGAGCCGCCGTGGCCGCGTTCGCGGTCGTTGCCCGCGGTGCTGCGCCCGCGCCGGCGCCCTGCTGGACCACCGTGCGCTCGACGACCTGCGCCGGCGGCGCGGGCGTCTGGACGACCACCGGCAGCGGGCAGCCCTTGTTGCTGGCCGGCCCGACCTGGTTGACGCACTGGTCGGCGCTGTCCACCACGCTGTCACCGTCGGCGTCGGGCGGCACCGGCACCGGTGCGGGCGGGATCGGAGCGTTGGGGTCGAAGATCTTGCCCTCGACCGCGATCTGGTCCGTCATGAGGCCACCCGACACCGCGCCGGTGACCGGATCCACCTCCAGCGGCGGCAGGCCGGGGCCCGACACGCGGACGAAGTTGCCCTGCGGACCGCCGGTGACCGTGGTCGGCCTGCCGTTGCCGATGTAGCCGGCCGGCGCGCTGGTGCTCCGCAGGAAGGGCCCGATGGGCGAGTTCAGCGTGTCGGCGAAGGTGCCATCGGTCTCCTCCCTCTGTGCCGCGCGGGCGCCGCCCTTGAGATCGCCGTTCGACCCCACCGTGAAGTGGGAGGTGCCGTAGGGATGCTCCACGGTGTACGTGGCGCCACCGACCAGGCCCTGCGCCGTGAACTGGATGCGCCCGAAGGCCGTTGGCCCGTCGAGGTACGCAGCCTCGACGTGCATCTCGACGGTCACAGACTTCCCGCCGGCGCCGGTGACGCCGGCCGAGGCGAACTGGTAGAACGCCTCATTGGGATCGACCAGCTCCGTCGGCGACGACGGGCACATCAGATCGTCGATGCAGGGCCCGAGCTGAAGCCCGGTGGAGTCCTGATACCAGGCGGGGTGCCCACCCGGCAGCAGCGTCGGGCTGTATGCCGACAGATTGGCCTGAGCGCCGGTCGCGAATGTCGCCGAGGCAGCGATGGCCGCGGCGGCTGTGAGTGCTATGCGGGCTCGTCTTCCACCGAGCCGCGCACGTCCTTGCGTACGACTGATCACGAATTGCCCTCCCGAGAGCGTGTGTTGTGAACCCGGGGGCGATGGTGCGCCGATGGGATGACTCGCCACAGAGCAAAGTCCGCAGCCCTTATGCGTGAGTTCGCACAACGGTCCCTGACCGGTCCGCAGGCGGCTCAGCCATGCGGTTGAACGGCGGATTTGCCTGCACGTCCGCAATGGCCCGAGATGCGGAATTGTGCGTTTGCTGACATGGCCGGAGCAACCTCCGTTGCCGCTCGGCGGCGACCGACGGCCACGACGTGCGGGCTGGCGCTCAGGAGGCTGTCCTCCGACTCGATGCGGCGCGGCGCCCACAGGAGGACGGCCCGCTCCGGGGGCGTTCAGCCACGCATCCATGCCGGCAGGTGGGCGGCAAGCGCCCCGATCCGCGCGCGTGCCGAGATGGAGGTCGACCGGGTCGATCAGGTGGACCGCGCAGCCCGCGCGTGCGAGGCGCCTCCACCGTGCGCATGCACGCGTGCGCCTTGCGGGCGTGCCCAAAGCGCTCACCCTCAAGTACAGAACGACGGTGCGCGCGGACGGTCACGCCAGACCGAGCGGCGGCCGGGCGCCGTCCGGCGCGCCGGACCTACCGTTCGGCCCACCGGCCCCTACTTTCACGCGCGCGATGAAGCGAATGTCTAGAACACGCTGCGAGATCCCGCATATTCTCCGGCGGCTTTTCCTCATGTGGCGTCCGGCCCCTGACCGCACCATTCGGCGTCGATATGGGGGGCTATATCTCGTTGGCCGCGACGCGGGGGGGTCGCGTCCGGAACATTCTTCTTGCCGCCGCGAGTGCGCTCGCCGCGCTTGCGACGTCGTTCGCCGGCAGTGCGCTGGCCGCGACGCCGGTCGTGCCGAGGGACAGCGGCCTGACGGCGCCTGCCGGCCTGGCGCTCACGCCGCCGGCCTACCACGGCGGCCAGCCCGGCATCTGGGTCTCCGACGAGCTCTACGGCGTCTGCCGCATCGCCGAGACGCCCGATCCCGAGGCGGGCAACGAGGCGACCCGCCACGGGCGCCTCGTGCTCGACCGGTTCTGCGCGCCCGAGCCGGCCGAGCCGCCGCCGGGCACGCCGCCGCCGGACCCGACGCTCGCCGAGCGCCCGAGCGGGGCGTTCCAGCTCGCGTTCGACGGCGACGGGTGCGCGGCCGACGCCGGCCGTTGCAACTTCTACGTGGCCGAGGGCACGTCCGGCGGCAGCGGCGTCTGGCGCATGCACTGGGATGCGGCGACCGGCCAGATCGACAGCGCGGTCAAGATCTACGACGAGCCGCTCGGCGAGCGCGTCATGGGGCTGGCCCTGACGCCCGCCGGCGACGTCGACTTCTCCACGAAGCGCAGCGCGACGATCCGCCGCCTCGTGCACCCGGCGACCGCCGCCGCCTTCTCCTACCGCAACCCGCCCGTCGTCGGCCAGAGCCTGGCGCCGGGCGTGGCGGCGCTCGCGCACCTCGGCGACGCCCTCTACCTCGCCGACGCCGGCACGGTGACGAAGATCGCCGATCCGAAGACGACGGGCAGCGGCGGCGGCACCGCGGTCCCGGTCCCGAACGCTCCGACGGGCGTCAGCGCCGTCACGGCCGATCCCGCCAAGGGCATCGTCTACGCGGGCACGAACGTCGGCAGCCTCAACGACGCGGTCCATGCCCTCACCGGCAGCGCCTCGGCGGAGTACGACACCGGGTTCGCGAACGTCACCGCGATGGCGGTGGATGCCGACGGCGGCCTCTTCACGGCCGACGACGCGGCGGCCGCCGCGGGGGTCGTCAACAGCTTCGACCAGGCGCGCATCTTCCACACGCCGAAGGACTTCGAGACCTTCCCGCGCGTCCAGCTGCTCGCCACGCCGCCGAGCCCGACGAACGGCGCCGACCCGGCCGCGCTGACGATCCGCTTCCAGTCGCGCCCCGGCGTCACGTTCGAGTGCCGGTTCGGCGCGGACACCCTTCAGGACGTCGCCTGCGCCGACGAGGGCGGCGGCGTCGGCACCTACACGCCCGCGCCGGCGGCTGACGGGGCCTACCAGTTCACCGTCCGCGCGGTCGACGCGCTCAAGGGCCCCGGCCCGGCCGTGAGACTCGGCTTCACGCTCGACACCACGGGGCCGACGCTGAGCATGGGCGCGAACGCCCCGTCGACCGCCGTCGGCGGCGCGATCCGCCTGGCCTTCTCGGCCAACGAGATCGGCACCGCGTTCGAGTGCCGCGTCGACACGGACGCGTTCGCCCCGTGCGGCTCGCCCAAGAGCTACGCCGGCCTCGCGCTCGGCACGCACACGTTCGAGGTCTCCGGCAGGGACGCGGCCGGCAACCCCGCGGCGAAGACGCTCACGTGGGAGTTCACGAGCGTGGCGGCCCCGGTCGTGCCGGTGCAGCAGCCGAGCTCCGGCGGCGGCGCCGCCCCGGCCGACCTCATCCCGGCCGCCCCGGCCGCAGCGGTCGCCGCGGCGACCGCACGGGCCGCGGCGCCCGCCACCGCGCCGATCGTCGTGCAGGCCTCGCCCCGTGTGCCGCGCCAGGACATCGGCGTCCCGTGCGTCGCGGTCTCGCCGTCGCGGGAGCACGCGCGCTTCAGCCTCTCCGGCATCGACGCGATCGTGCGCTTCCGCGCTCCCGCCCAGGCGCGCTACGCGAAGTTCACGCTGCGCCGCGCAAGCGGCGGCCGTCGCAGCGTGCGCCTCGTCGAGACGGTCGGCTACGCCCCGGTGCGCGCCGCCGGCGCCCGCCACACCGCTCGCGTCACGCTCACCCGCAGCCAGCGCCGTCAGGTGCGGGCCGGGCAGCTGCGGATGGCCGTCGCCTACGGCACCTGCCGCACGCAGGTCGGCCAGTGGGACCTGCTCACGAACTCGACCCGCGGAGGATCCCACCGATGACCGCCCGCTCGATCGCGGCGCATGAGCCCGCGCTCGGCCGTCCCGTCGTCAACCGCATGCCGCTGGTCGCGCTCGTCCTGAGCGTCGCCGCGCTCGCCGTCGGTGGGATCGTGGTCTCGGTCGGCCTCATCCAGGCCGGCGCCCCGCAGCCGGCCATCCCGCAGCTCAAGGGCCCGTTCGGCGTCAGCCAGGACATCCCCACGAGCTTCGGCGCGCTCGCCATCGACAACGTCGAGAAGGTCAACGGCCTCACGGCCAAGGACCTCGCCGGCGTGACGCACGGCATCTCCAACTACGTGCCGCCGAACAAGACGCAGGTGCAGGCGTCGGTCACGATGACGAACCTGCTCGGCGAGACGATCGACTACTCGCCGACCCAGTTCCGCCTCCTGGTCGGCAAGGACAGGAAGCCGGTCGGCGAGGTCCGCGCGAGCTTCCGCCCCGGCACCCTGCAGCCGGACGCCAGCATCAGCGGGCAGCTGAAGTTCGTCGCGCCGCGCAACGGCTCCAAGCTGTGGATCGAGTTCACCGATCCGAAGCGCGGCACGCCGGTCCTGGTCGACCTGGGCAAGACCGGCAAGACGCCGGACAGCGCCTTCGACGGCTTCCACAAGACGCACTAGCGGCTGCGGATCCCGGGAGAAGCTGGCATGACCGAGTTCCTGATCCGCACCGTCGCGCGGTACCCGCTGCGGCGGCTGGCCCGCCCGACGGCCGTGCTGGCGTTCACGCTGGCGCTGGGCTACGGCGGCGGCTTCTGGCAGACGCTGCTGCACCACCTGTCCGGCGGCCACGAGCGCCACGAGCCGGCGCTGGTCGTGCACTGGCTCCGCGACGCCACGCTGGCGCTGCCGCTCGTCTTCTGCGCGGTCTGGGTCGGCGTGCTCGTCGCCCGGCGCCTGATCGAGCGTCATGGCGTCGACCGCTCGCCGGTCATGTCGGCGGCCGTCCTGGCCGCCGTCGTCGCCTGGCTCACGAGCGTCGTCGTCGGCCTCGCGAGCCCCCTTCACAACACGCTCTTCAGCGCCAGCCACGGCGGTGAGACCTTCTACCTCGTGCACGCCGGCCGCGACGCGCTCCTGTCGCTCGCGGTGAACCTGCCGCTCGCCGCGTTCGTGAGCGCCGCGATGCTCCGCACGCGCCCGTGGGCCGCCCCGCTCGTCGACGCCTGGCGGCGCCCGCGGACCTCGGGGCAGCGACTCGCCCTCCAGGGCGCGCTCGCCCTCGTGATCGTCGCGCCCGTGGCGATCTTCGCCCAGACCGGCGCGCAGGTCGCGACGGCCGGCCCGACGCCGGGGACGCCGTGCCCGTCGCGCGCGCCGATGAAGACCTTCGACATCGCGGCGATCGACGTGGACATCACGCTGAACCGGTTCGGCGACCACGACCCGCTCGGGAAGATGTACGTCGGCGTCGTCCACGACGACAACAACCCGAACAAGCTGCAGGAAAAGATCGCCGAGGTCCGCGACGCCGAGCGCACGCGCCACGTCTCGCTGGGCCTGAAGGAGAACGACCCGATCCAGTCGCTCGTCGTCCGGGCCAACCTCGGCGACTGCGTCCAGATCAACTTCACGAACAACGCGTCGGGCGGCGAGTACGGCATCCACATCGACGGCCTCGCCTACGAGGTCAACTCGTCCTCGGGCGACGCGATCGGCAACAACCAGTCTTCGGCGGCCGCCCGCGGCGAGACGCGCACCTACCGCTACTGGGTGCCGCGCGACCCGCAGATGGAGGGCGCGCACTACATGCGCCCCGGCCCGGGCAACCGCAACGCGGTCGCCCACGGGCTGTTCGGCTCGCTGTCGGTTCAGCCCGCCGGCTCGACCTACCTCGACATGACCACCGGCCGGCCGCTCGAGACGGGCTGGCAGGCGATGGTCGTCCCCGGCGACGGCCGCAAGGCGTTCCGCGAGTACAACCTCATCCATCACGAGATCGGCACGGAGGGCGAGGACGTCCTGCGGGCCGACGGCACGAAGCTGCCGCGCGTCGACCCGCACACGGAGGCCTACCGGCCCGGCACGCGAGCGATGAACTACCGCTCCGAGCCGTTCATGAACCGCCTCGACAAGGAGCCGAAGGGCGACTCGCACGGCTACTCGTCGTACACCTTCGGCGATCCGGCGAC
>JAXDHC010000045.1:0-6060 GCA_034664705.1 Solirubrobacteraceae bacterium | reverse complement strand
GCGGCCGGTGGGCGCGGGGGTGGCGCTCAGCGCAGCTGCGGCGCCGCGTCGCCGCCCATCCAGCGGTCCTCGAGGCGCTTCAGCTCACCCGAGGAGCGGAGCTTGGCGAGCGCCTGGTTCACGCACGGCGTGAGCGACGAGCCCTTCTCGAGCAGGAGCCCCCACCGGTCGCCGCCGGGCGCCTCGAACTGGCCCACGATCTTCGAGCCCGGGACCTGGGCGCCGGTGATGAAGAACGCGGTGGGCAGGTCGGCAACGATGGCGTCGACGCGACCGCCCTTGAGGGCGCGGACCGTGTCGTTGGAGTCGTTGAACACCTGCGGCTGCGAGGACGGCTTGATCGAGGCGTTCACGGCGTCGAGGCTCGTGGTGCCGACCTGCACGCCCAGCTTGGCCTTCGCGAGGTCGGCGAGGCTCGTGGCGTTCGCGACCGGCGAGCCCTTCGGCGCGATGACGGCCTGCGGCGCCGAGAAGTAGGGCTCGGAGAAGTCGACGCGGCGCGCGCGCTGCGGCGTGATCGAGATCTGGTTGACGTCGAAGTCGAACCTCTTCGGGCCGGGGGCGTAGGAGGAGTTGAACGGCACGACCGTCCACGTCACCTCGTCGCGCCCGAAGCCCAGCTCCTTGGCGACCGCGTACGCGACGGCGCTCTCGAAGCCGCGGCCGTTGGTCGGGTCGTCGTCCTCGAAGTACGGCGGGAACGCCGGCTTGTCGGTGCCGACCGTGAGCGAGCCCGCCTTCTGGAGGTCGAGGCCCGCCTTGTCGCACGCGGCGGCGGCCTGCGTGGCGGGCGCGGCGGTGGACGAGGTGGTGGCGGAGCCGCTGCTGTCGTCGCCGCCGCACGCGGCGAGGACGAGGGCGAGCACGAGGAGCGAGAGGGTCGGCAGGAGCGAGCGCATGATGGGCGCGAATGTATCCGTCCGGGCGCGCCGGGCGGCGGCTCGGCGACGTCTGAGGCGCCGCGCCGTTCCGCGCCGGGGGCGCTCGATGGCTTTAGGCCACGACCTCGACGCCGACCATCTCGTCGGCGGAGTGCTCGCCCGGCGTCTCCACGGCGAGCACCGCCGCCATCGCGGCGATGGCGACGGCGAGCTGCGCATGGTCGGGCTCGCGCGTCGTGAGCTTCTGGAGCATGAGCCCCGGCCACATCACCGCGCGGACCCAGCCGCGGCGGCGGTTGCGCCCGGCGAACTTGATGATCTCGAACGAGACGCCCGCGATGAGCGGGACGCCGAGGATGCGCGAGAGGACGAGCCAGTACCACGCCGGCAGCCCGATCGGCGCGAACAGGAAGATCGCGACGATCATGACGACGAGCAGGAAGCTCGTGCCGCACCGGGGATGCAGACGGGAGAAGCGCTGCGCGTTCTCCGGCGTGAGGGGCAGGCCGGCCTCGTAGCAGGAGATCGTCTTGTGCTCGGCGCCGTGGTACTCGAAGACGCGGCGCAGGTCGCGCAGGCGCGACAGCAGGCCGATGTAGCCGAGGAAGATCGCGGTGCGCAGGATGCCCTCGACGAGCCAGAACAGCAGCGAGGAGCCGAGCTGGTCCTTGACGAGGCTCGTCAGCCCGACCGGGATGACGAAGAACAGGCCGACGGCGAGGATCACGGCGACGAGCACCGTGCCGACCCACATGCCGCCCGAGATCTCGGCCTCCTCCTCGGGGAGCTGGGCGTTCGCCGACAGCCCGAGCGCCTTGAACCCGATCGCCATCGACTCGCCGAGCGCAACGACGCCGCGCACGACCGGCAGGCGCAGCACGCGGTGGCGCTTGAGCAGCGAGGTCAGCGCAAACGACTGGACCTCGATGTCGCCGCGGGCGGCCTCCTCGGGGTCCAGCCCGACGCCCGACAGCTGCTCGGGCAGCGGCTTGCGGACGGCGATCGCCCACGTGGAGACGCCGCGCATCATGACGCCCTCGAGGACGGCCTGGCCGCCCACGGGGGCGTCGCGCTGCGCCCACAGCCGGCCCGGCTCACCGCCGGGCGCGGCCGCGGGTCCGGGGCGCGCGCCGTCGGAAGGCGGCTGCGCGGCCCCCATGTGCGAGCCTAGGAGTTCGAGCCGGACGCGCGCTTCGCGGCGCGACGCTTGAAGCGCTCCACGCGGCCACCGGTGTCCACGAGCTTCTGACGGCCCGTGTAGAACGGATGGCAGTTGGAGCAGATCTCGACGTGGATCTCGGGCTGGGTCGAGCGGGTGGTGAACTCGTTGCCGCAGGTGCAGCGGACGTGAGCCTCGACGTATTCGGGGTGAATTTGAGTCTTCATCGCTTCATTCAGTGTAGCGACGACGGCGAGGCGATCCGGGCCACGCCGGCGGCGGGTTCTCCGCACTGCAGAAGCCCCGGTCGGCTGCCGATAGGGACCCATGGCAACAGCGGCCACCGACAGCAGCGGCGTGGCGTTCCGCCTGCGCGCGGTGCGCGCCGGCGTGGCGCTGAGCCTGTTCTGCTGCGTGTACGTCGGCGCCTTCGCGCTCGTCAGCTGGTCGGAGCGCAACCGGTCGGCGATCCTCGCCGTGGTCGCGGTCGCGACCCTCGGGTCGCTGCTGATCGCCCGGATCCCCGTCGAGCGGCTGATGTGGCATCCGCGCCGGCGCGAGGCCTTCTTCCTGTCGTGGTCGGCCGGGCTCATCGCGAGCGTCACCGCCGTCACGGTGCTCGACGGCGGCCTGAGCAGCCCGCTCGCGGCCCTCTACTTCCTGCCGCTCGTCTTCGGCGCGCTCTCCTATCCGACCGGGTCGATGATCGCGCTGGCGGTCCTCGACATCGCCGCGTACGCCGGCGTCGGGGTCGCGGTGGGCGGCGTGTCGACCACGGATCTGGCGCTCGTCGGAATGTCGCTCGTCTGCGCCGGCTGGATGTGCGCCTGGCAGGCCCGCAGCCACGAGCGCGCGCGCCGCGAGCTGGCCGGCGTCTCGATCGTCGACCCGCTGACCGGCGCGCTGAACCGCCGCGGCTTCGACGAGCGCTTCGACGGCGAGCTCAGCCGCGCCGCGCGCGCCGGCGACGCCGTGGGCCACATCCTCGTCGACCTCGACGACTTCAAGCGCACCAACGACTCGCTCGGCCATGCGGCCGGCGACGCCCAGCTGCGCTGGTCGGTGCGCACGATGACCGCCATGCTGCGCCCCAGCGACGCCGTCGGGCGCATCGGCGGCGACGAGTTCGCCATCCTCGTCCCGGGCGCCGCCGCGCCCGAGACGCGGCTGCTCGCCGATCGCCTGCAGGCCGCGCTCGCCGAGGGCGCGCCGTCCTCGATCGGCGTCGCCGTCTACCCCGTCGACGGCCTGGACCGCGACGCGATGCAGCAGCTCGCCGATCTCGACCTCTACGCCGTCAAGCAGGCGCGCACGGCGCAGCGCGTCGCCGCCGGGCCGCGCGAGCTCAGCTGGGCGGCGACGCTCGCCGACGCCGTCGACCGGCGCATGGGCATCCGCCACGAGCACTCCGTCACCGTCTCGCGCTACGCCGTCCTGATCGGCCGGCGGCTCGGCTTGGACGAGGGCCGCCTCGACGCGCTGCGCCTCGCCGCGGTCCTGCACGACATCGGCAAGATCGCGGTCCCGGAGTCCGTGCTGCGCAAGGCGGGGCCGCTGACGACGTCCGAGCGCCTCCTCGTGACGCGCCACTCCGCGGTGGGCGCCGACATGGTCACGCGCATCGAGGGCCTCCAGGAGCTCGCGCCGTGGGTGCGCCACTCCCACGAGCACGTCGACGGCTCGGGCTATCCCGACGGCCTGCGCGGCGACCAGATCCCGATCGAGTCCCGGATCCTGCTCGTCGCCGACGCCTTCGACGCCATGACGAGCGACCGCAGCTACAGCGCCGCGATGGACGTCGACGTGGCGCTGCACGAGCTCCGGCGCTGCGCCGGACAGCAGTTCGACGCGGCGTGCGTCGACCTCCTCGCCGCGGGGCTCGCGCCGGGGGCGGTGGCCGCCGCGGCGCCCGCGCCGGCGATCACCTGAGCGCCGCTCAGGTGATATGGTAGAGCGGACCCTCGCCGCCCTCGGGCGGCGTCAGCCGGCCGCCCTTGGCGGTGATCGCGCCGCACTGCACGCAGTTGGTGTAGTTCACCGTCACGTCGACGTGCCGGCCGTCGTCCGGCGCGTCCTCCGGGATCTCGTAGACGCCGGCCGGGCACATCCACACCCAGGTCTCGGCGAGCGCGCGCGGGACGTCGCGGCGCACGCGGATGTGGTTCGGCGCGTCGTCGCGCCCCGCGTTGCCCGTGATGTACACGCTCGAGAGCTTGTCGAAGGTGTACTGGCCGTCCGGCTTGGGATAGCCGTCCTTCTTGTCGCCGACCTCGACGGGAACCTCGGCGTCGCGGTGGTTCGGCCAGCGGCCGTTCGGAAAGCGGCCCTTGGTGATGACCATCGCGTTCGTGATGGCGCCGCCGACGAAGAAGCCCTTGCTGAACGGCTGCTTCATGTTGCGGGACTCGTAGAGGTCCTTGCCGATGACGGAGTCCTCGACGGCCTGCTCGTAGGCCGACAGGTCCGTCGAGCCCGCCTTGAGCGCGGCGACGATGCGTTCCGCGGCCAGGATGCCGGCGTGGATGGCGTAGTGGATGCCCTTCAGGCGCGGCACGTTGACCATGCCGCCCGCGTCGCCGCAGATGACCATGCCGGGCGCCGAGAGCTTCGGCATGGCCCAGTAGCCGCCCTCGGGGATCGCCTTCGCGCCCCACGCGACGCGCTTGCCGCCCTCGAGGATCCCGCGCACGAGCTTGCTCGTCTTGAACTGCTGGAGCAGGTCGTGGCCCGACACGGTGGCGTCCGTGTGGTCGAGGCCGACGACGAAGCCGATCGACACCTTGTCCTCGCCCATCGGGTAGAGCCACGAGCCGCCGAACTCGTGGTACTTCGCGCCGTAGCGCAGCGGCCAGCCGAGCGTGTGGATCACGCGGTCCAGCGCCTTGGGGACCTCCCAGACCTCCTTGACGCCGAGCGCCCAGACCTGCGGCTCGCGGCCCTCGGCGAGGTCGAACTCGCGGATCGCGGCGCCGGTGAGGTGGCCCCAGGTCCCCTCGGCCAGGACGGTCGCCCGGGCGGTCACGTCGGCGCCCGGCTCGAAGTTGCCCAGCGGCTGGCCGTCCTTGCCGCGGCCCTTGTCGCCGGAGTGGATGCCTCGGACGACCCCGTCCTCGACGAGCAGCTGCTGCGCCGAGGTCTCCGTGAGGATGTACGCGCCGGCCTCCTCGGCCTTCTCCGCCATCCAGCGCGACAGCTCGGCGACGCTCACGACGTGGTTGCCGTGGTTGCGGAACGGCGGCGGCGTCGGCTTCAGGGGCAGCGCCCGGCCGGAGCCGAGCATCCAGTAGACGGTGTCCTTCTCGACCTCGCCGTACGTCGGCCAGTCCGACGGCGAGAGGTCGGGGAACAGCTCCTGCAGGCCCGACGGGCGCATCATCGCCCCGGAGACGTTGTGGGCCCCGCAGGCCTTGCCCTTCTCGATGACGGCGACGGGCACCTCGCCGAGGCGCTCCGTCAGCTCGGGCTCGTCGGCGAGCAGCTGCAGCAGCTTGTTCGCACACGCGAGCCCCGCCGGGCCGCCGCCGACGATCGCGACGCCGACCTCGATCCGCTCGTTCTCGTCGTCCAGCCGGCGCTTGATGAACTCGCGCTGGGGGTCCACCGGCGGGCTGTACGCCGCGGGGACGACGATGCCGTTGGCCGACGCCACGCCGCTCAGCCGCCCTTGCGGGCCTTCACGGCCTCGGTCAGCTTGGGGACGATCTTGTTGAGGTCGCCGACGATGCCGAGGTCGGAGAACTCGAAGATCGGGGCGTTGCCGTCCTTGTTGATCGCCACGATGTTCTCCGAGGACTGCATGCCGACCTTGTGCTGGATCGCGCCGGAGATGCCTGCCGCCAGGTAGAGCTTCGGCGCCACCGTCTTGCCGGTCTGGCCGATCTGGGCGGCGTACGGGTACCAGCCGGCGTCGACCACCGCGCGCGTCGCGGCGACGGCGCCGCCGAGCGCGCCGGCGAGCTCCTGCAGCGCGTCGAAGCCCTCGGCCTTGCCGAGGCCGCGGCCGCCGGCGATGAGGATGTC